>NZ_JBECOT010000048.1:0-30926 GCF_040104395.1 Pseudoalteromonas sp. BZA4 | reverse complement strand
CAAATCTTGGAGGGTCTCGCCGTCGGTGACGTTACTGAGCGTCATTTGCGCCCCCACAATATCATGCGTGTTGGCATCCACCGCAAGGTGCAGTTTTCGCCACTTTTTTCTTGCCTTTACGTGGTGCATCTGTGCATGCCATTCACCTTCGCCAAACACTCTAAGGTGGTTAACTTTTGCTCCATTTCGTTAAGCGAGCTTTTTACCTTCTGACTAACTGGTTCATGAAGCTTAAATGTAAGTAGTCGATTAATTAGAGTGCGATTCTTCGCCTGTGTTGTTTTAAAAATATGGTAATGAAATAGCAGCTCAGCAACCTGAGCTGCAAACTTATTAACGTTTTTTTCAAACGCCTGCTGATTAAAGCTTTGGTTTGGCACAATTGATAGCGCCCAAAATCCACGTACATCACCAGCGTATACAAGTGGCGCAATTAATTCGATTTCACCGTCAATAATTTGTTTAAAAAAGGGACGGTTAATTTTCACTATGCCTAAGGACTTTAACGCATTACTATAAGGTGTGCGTTGATAGTCTCGTCTCATTTCTTGAATATCATTTAGTTGGCAATTTATTGCGCGAATTTCGACTACTCGGTGATCGTCTTCTTTTCGGGCAAGAAAAATTGACTTCTCCAGATCTAGTTGCTGACTAATTAATTGAATAATGGGATCCCACGGAGATGGGTGCTCAATAAAGCTTTGCGGGATATAGCGGCCCATCATCATTTGCTGAATGTTATTTACATCGGCTGTGAGTTCTTTGTCCTCAGAAATTTTGCGAGCAACCACTACCCAGACTAAAATCCCAAATGTCAGTATGATGAATTGGCCAATTGGAATGAAAAGCTTTGTTAAGTTCACTAAAAAGTACCCGGCTGCACACCAAAATATAGTTATGCCGAAAGCGACTAGAAATGAATAACTTATAGATATTTTTTGATAGAAAAACAGTAAAGCAAATACAAATACCAGCGCAAATACTACCGATATAGCAAAATTAAGCACATTAATAGTGGTGTTTTTCTCAAGACTATCAGCGATATAAGCAAAAAGAAGTAAGGGGTCATTTAGCCCTTCTAGTTTAGGGGCGTGTATATTTACATTAAATTCAGCAGCTTGTTGACCAACAATGATTACTTTATTTTCGAGTTGCTCACTCATTACGTCGTAGTTAAGTACTCGCTTTGCAGTAAATTTTGGCAGTGCAGATACGTCTAAGCTGAAGTTAATCAGTCTAGATTTGTCATGGTTATAATTAAAAACTGCTTGCCAGACACTTTCACATTTAAGGCTGTCAGCAGCAGGGATACGCATTTGATAGGTTGCCCAAATCTCTACTTTTGGCATGCAATACTCACCACCAGCATAAGGGTAGAAAACCCCTTTCTTGATTAAAGGTTGCAGTGGTTCATCAGCTAAAATAATGATTGCTTTTGGCTGATACTCGGCTAGTTGAGTGACTAAGTCTGAATGATTAGCACTGAGGCTTTCACTTGTGATGAGCACAACGTTTGTTTGCTGTGTGCTACTAAATGAGCTTATTTTTTTATAGAAAAATGCGTCACTTGCTTGAAATATATTCAGCAGGTTACTTAAAAGCACAATAGCAAATAAGAAAACAGCAAACCAAAAGGCTCTTTGTTGCGTTAATCGCAACAACTGTTGTGATACGGCCATAATCCCTCCTTAATCAAGTACAGTGAATGTAAGTTTTAAACTTACCTCACCACTTGAATTGACTTTTAAAAAGTCGAAACCGTGCATTTTATCGGTCTTCCATTGTCCGTTTTCTAGGTTAATATTTTGCTGCCAACTAATCATAGCGACATCATCTAGGCGAGTGATAGCTTCACCTGTCTCTGGTGGATAGTGCCTAAACTGTAACTTTACGCCACGAGGGGGAAGCTCTTTAGGCCCAAGAGTCTGATCATCTGAAGGTAAACTAAAATCATGGCTAAAGGCATGCCATGGCTGATTGCCTCCTTCGCTGAGTAGAATTTGGTTTTCTGCAAAGGTAAGGTCATCTATTTCAGTGGTATAGGTTAATAACGCTTCGAGCTTACCACCGTTCTCTGACTGCAAATAGGTCAGTAATGAAAAGTCTTTACTAAGATCAAGTTCGCCTGATTCGTCGGTTAATTCCATTACTCGCATTGTATGTCTAAATGGAATGATAGAAGGGGTATTATCAAATCGATCACGCGTTGAGCATAGAGCCTGCAAGCCATTAAGTGGGTAATCAGTGCAAGGTAAAACACTTTCACTGCTGTGATCCCATCGACTTACTTCAAAGGCGTCGGTGTCATTGTCCCAGTCTTCAAAATCACCAAACACCATAATATCTCGGCCAAGTAAAAGGCTATCAAGCGCTTCATTGTTCACTTCAATAGATGAAACATAGGCAGCTGAAGATGGCGAATACTGTCTTAAATCGATGATGTCTGTAGTCGCGTCAATCTCGATGGTCACTTGCTGAGATTTTTTACTAGCTTGATTAGCTGTAAAGTATATCTCTGCATAGTTTTCACGGGGGATAAGGGTAATATTATCATCAGAAAGCTCAGCGATTCTTCTTAATAAATAATGACTTAAAAATCCATTTGTGAATCGAGGCTTATAGTCTTCTAAATAAATTGGATAGGCGAAGCCGCGATTAATAGTTTGGTTTTGGGTATCAAGATCAAGCATCACAGCAAGACCTAATAAAGTGTCTAGTCTTGGTTGGTCAAATACAAAGTTGCCCAAACCTAGTACTGCAGGTATCTCATTATATACAGCAAACCCTTGAGCAATGTGAGGATGGTGACCAATTAATAAATCGGTGTTCTGCGATGAAAGAACTTCAAATCGACTACCAATATAGGGTGAAGGTGTATATGAGTATTCATCACCACCGTGCATTTGCGCGATTACAAAGTCAGTAGGGTCAAGTTGCTCAAGCACAGCTTTTACCTCTGCTGAGTTAGTTAAATCTGCAGCCCCACCTTTATTTTCATCAGCAACATACGTGTATTGATGTTCTTTCCCCGTAATTGTCGTTGCTGCAAAAAGCGTTAAGTTAACATCTTCAAGGTTATGCGATACAGTTTTGAAAGCCTCTGTAGCACTAAGACCAGCGCCGCTATTAAGAAACCCTGCACTTGAGACTTCAAGTAAGGTATCTTCAAGGCCATTTTGTAAATAGTCATAGATGTGATTATTCCCTAAGCCAACATAATCAATGCCAATTTCTGACAGGCTTTGCACTGATTCTGGTAGTGAAAAAAAACTGAATTCTTTGGTCGGGTGCACATTTGTTGGCATTGTCGTCACTGGCGACTCAAGATTTACTGATGAAAAGTCAGCGGCTCGAAAAAGTGCCGCTACTTGAGTCGTAATTTCAATACTGTCTTCTCGTGCTGAGTCTGGTCTAATTAGCGCATTACTAACATCTGGCACTGATGTACCCATGGTATCCAGTTTAGGGTCTAGGAAGCGTCTACCAAACATAGTATCACCTGCAAAGAGTAAGCTTTTTGAGTTAGCAGGTTTTGTTTCTAATTGAATTTGAGAGGTCAAAAAGTTAGGTTGATTCACCAAAATGCCGGCTTTAGGAAAATAGCCTTCTTGTGAAATGAAAACTGCATGATTACCAAATGAAAGGTTATTGATTGAAACACGACCAATTGTATCTGAGAGATATTCTTGACCCGCTACAGTAATAGTGACATTGCTAAGAGGTGATTGATTTTCGTCTATTACTGAAAATTCGATGTCAGCAGTACCGGCAATTAATGCTTCACGGTCACTAATTGAATCTTGCTTTAGTTGTTCTGGTTTATCTTCGCTAGGATCTTTGACTTTACACGATGTCAAAGCCGCGCAGAGAATTAAGACCAAAGAATAGAAAGCTAATTTCAATTAACACCTCGCGCTGACAACTAATTTACATTAAATAGGTCAAAATTATTACACTCATTTTATAATCGTGAGTGAATAGGAACAACACGTCTTTGGCTCTGAAAATTCAGATATTGAAGTGACAAATCTCAATATAGTGGTTGTTTAACTAAATGAAATTTAAAAACTAATAAAAAGACGCGTTGTATTTTTGAAGTGCAGTCCAAATTCATTAGAATATGTTGCTGTCTAATAATTGAACAGTTTTATTAGGTGAGTTATGAGTCAGGAGAAAATAAAAAAGGCCAATAAATGGCCTTTTTGTGCGTATGGGCTTTCACAAAATGAAAGTTAGAATTTGTATTTCACACCGAACATAGCAACAACTGGGTCGATTTCTACAGTTGAAGTTAATGCTTTTGCACCATCTGCATAAACGGTAGCGTCTGTATCGATGTCGATTAGTGAAACCATGCCATGTAGGCCCCAGTTTTCACTCATCATGTAGTTAAAACCAGCTTGAGCTGCAAAGCCAAATGAATCATCTAGTTTAACTTCTACATCGTCAGTGCCTAGTGTTGCTTTTAGTGCAGCTGAAGGCTTTTCATCAAAGAAAACAGTATAGTTTACGCCTACACCCACAAATGGACGGAACTTATAAGTTGAGTCTAAGAAGTGGTACTGCGCTAAAAGTGTTGGTGGTAAATGTTTGATTTTTGCAATTTTGTTACCTGCTAAACCACCTGCACCTTGAACATCATGACTAAAAGGTGTTGCTGCTACTAATTCAATTACCCAATTGTCATCAAGCGCATAATCTACAGTAATACCTAGCTGAGTATCATCATCTGCACGTAGACCTAACGTTGGTGCTTCATTGATTTTTGAGCTGTCGTTATCAGGGTTTACATTAATTGCACCTACGTTCACGCTTAAGTTTGCGTTTGCAACAGGAGAGAGTGCTAATAGTGAAGTAAGTAATGCAATGCTTAATTTAGTTTTCATGTTGTTCTCCGCGAACTACTTGTCTTATTTGGTTGAGGCTATTATTACTAACTTGAAGCGGACAAAACCTGTTCTAGATCAAAGTTTCAAAAATGTTTGAACTAAGTGAAGCCATTTATTGATTTAGATTAAGTTTTTAAACAGGTACAGCAAAAAAAAGATTGACTCTTATTGACTCTATATTCAGTTGCGGCTGGTAAACTAACAGTGTTATTTGCTTATTAGGTGTTTTTCATGGCTGATCCGCAGCACTTATTTCTTCATGGCTCGATTTCAAAAGCGTTACTTAAATTAGGTATCCCGATCATCTTAATCAATATTTTGCAGTCTGCTTATCAGTTGACCGATGCATTTTGGGTAGGGCGCTTAGGGGCAGAACAAGTGGCTGCCGTTTCTGTCAGTATGCCAGTTACCTTTTTGGTGATTGCTATTGGCTCTGGTTTGGCAATGGCGGGCGCTATTTTATCCGCTCAATACATGGGAGCTGGTCAGCAAGATAAGGTAAACCATGTTGCTGCGCAAACTATGTTAATGGTGACAATTACCGCAACCATACTTGGTTTAATAGGCTATGTGCTTTCTCCTTACTTTTTGACTTTATTAGGTGTTGAAGATCAAGTGTTTGGTGATGCGCTTAAATTTATGCATGTATCTTTTATTGGCGTTGTGTTTGTATTTATTTATGCCATGTTTCAAGCCTTAATGCGTGGCATAGGGCAAACCAAGGTACCGCTTTATATTGTAAGCGCTACTGTATTACTCAATTTTGTGCTCGACCCTTTACTGATTTTTGGTTTTGGTGACTTTGCTGGATTTGGCGTAATGGGGGCTGCACTAGCCACACTAATCACGCAAAGCTTAGCGGCTGCAATCGGGGTATGGGTGTTTTTGCGAGGCCGCCACGGCATCCAACTTAAACTCTCAAGCTTTAAACCAGACTGGCAATATATGAAACAAGCCTTCTTTTTAGGGGCTCCTGGCTCGGTTGAACTTTCTGCGCGAGCCTTTGGCTTAATCATTATGTCGTTTTTGGTTGCCAGCTTTGGTACACACACCATTGCCTCTTATGGTGTTGGTTCTAATATTTTACAAATGGTGATGATCCCTGCAATGGGTCTTTCAATGGCTGTTTCAACCTTGGTTGGTCAAAACATGGGGGCAAGAAATCCACAGCGTGCAGCACAAATAACACGTTTAGCCGCGCTTTGGGGGATGCTAGGCCTGACATTAGTGGGCGTTTTAGCTTATGTATTTGCTGAATACTTGGTAGCTTTTTTCATTCCTGATGATGAGTCTGTTATTGCTGGTGGCGCTGAGTTCATTCGCGTCATGTGCTTAACTTGGGGCGGAATAGGCGTGCAGCTTTGTGTTGTTGCTGCATTTAGGGCTTCAGGAAACATGCTCAATGCGATGATTGTGTCACTGCTCTCGCAATGTGTTATTCAATTTCCAGCGGCGTATATTTTGTCTAAACATACCTCACTGGGACCACAGGGCATATGGTATTCGTTTGCTATTACTAATGTACTTGTGGCAATTATTACTTATTTATGGTTCGCAGCAGGTCGTTGGCAACGAACACAATTAACCAAAGAAGACAAAGACATTGCTAAGGTGACCCAAGAAACCCTCATCGAAGAAGGAAATCATTAATTTAAGTTTCACACTGCGGTCATAAACTCTCGTTGTAATAACCCAAGCTTTCTAACTGACTAGGGTTATTATGAGTTTGATATCAAATGCAGAGTTAGCAACGCACCTGTCGGTGCAATCTGAGGTGGTTGAAACATTACAAACCTTGCTCCGATTTAAATCGGTCACACCTGCTCAAGCGGGTGCAATTGATTGGCTTGAAAGTAATTTAAGCCAGCTCGGCTTTGATTGTGAGGTATTTAGCTTTAATCATGTTACTAATTTAATTGCTAAAATCACCTTTGGTGAAGGCCCTATCGTTGCATTTTCTGGCCATATTGATGTGGTACCCGCTGCGCAGGGTGATTGGCGAGTTGATCCTTTTAGTGGCGAGATAGTGGATGGCAGTGTCTATGGTCGTGGCGCAGCAGATATGAAAGGCGGCGTTGCCGCTATGCTTTGCGCAACCAAACGGTTTTTAGCGCAAAATAGCCATAAACGCGGCACATTTTACTGGTTAATTACCTCAGATGAAGAGGGCGAGGCTGAATACGGCTCTTTACTGATTGCTGAACGTCTTGCCAAACAAGGTGTTGTGCTTGATGGTTGCTTAGTAGGCGAGCCAACAAGCCATCAGCATGTGGGTGATACCATTAAAAATGGCAGAAGGGGAGCATTGTCTGCTCGATTATCTATTCAAGGTAAAGCTGGGCATGTTGCCTATCCAGCAAACACTATAAACGCAGCGCATTTAAGTGCAGAGGTAGTGAAGCGCCTAACGGCAATTAGCTGGCACAAAGATGAAGCTAGTTCGGCTACAACACTGCAAGTGACCGGAATTAATATTGCCAATGTGGTAGATAATCTTGTTCCTGCTCAGTGCGAGATCACGTTTAACGTACGTTATAGTCATGGCTACAAAAGTAAAGACGTTAAAGAAGAAATTCAGTTTGCATTGGCAGATCTAGCATCGCAGCTAACGCTTGTTTGGGAACGCCCGTGTGAATCATTTTATACCCTGCATCAAGCAAGCAATTGCTTATTGCAGCAGCTTGAACAAGCCGTGCATGAAGTAACTGGCAGCTTCCCTATGCTAAGTACCAGTGGTGGCACATCAGATGGCCGCTTTTTTGCTAATGAGCACACACAAGTGATTGAATGTGGGGTGCGAAACCATACCATTCATCAAGTTAATGAGCATGTTCCTATCGCAGATTTAAAAACTATTGAGCAAATATATTTAGCTGCACTTAGAAATATCTTTAATTAAAAAGAAAAAAGTCGGCGAGCATGCCGACTTTTTTTAGCTATTTTATAACGACTATTCGCGTGTCTGTCCTAAGTATCGTTTGGCCTTAGTCGCTTTCACTTTATCTAAGTCGACAAGCACTAAACCATCAATGCAGTTATTAAACTCAGGGTCGATGCTAAAACTTAAAAACTGCACACCTCCTGGCTCGCAAAGCTCTGTGTATTGTTTAAATAGGGTTGGGACTTGCGCGCCGATATTGGCAAGTACATGCTTAAGTTCAACAAAGTCATCTTTAATATCATCCCCAGCAAATAACTGAGCACATTGTTCTTTTTGTGATTCGGTATGGCGATATTCATTATTGGGGATAGCTAACACTTGTTTTGCACCATAATAATGTTGGTAATAGTGAACAAGTAGCGATTTAGCTTGCTCGGGGAGCGCGTTAGACACGCTGACTGCGCCAAACAAATAGCGGTATTGCGGGTAGCGGCTCACAAATGCGCCAATGCCAAACCACAAATAATCTAGGCTCTTTCTGCCCCAGTATTTGGGTTGCACAAAGCTGCGACCAAGCTCAATGCCCTTTTCAAAATACGGCGCCATATCACCGCTGTAGCTAAATAGACTGTCGGTATATAAACCTTTGCGGCCATGTTTTTCTATAATGTCTTGTGCGCAGGCAAGTCGGTATGCGCCGACTAGTTCAAGTTGCTTAGCATCCCACAGTACAAGGTGTTGATAATCCATGTCGTATTTATCTATATCTCGGCGTTTGCCACTGCCTTCACCGACTGCCCGAAACGCAATTTCACGTAGTCGTCCTAGTTCACGGAAAATTGGTGAGCTACCACAGTATTGGTATAAGTAAATTTTCATACCATCAGAGGTTTCACCTAATAGCTCACACTCTTCGATGGCTTTTTTAAGGTCTTTCGTTGCTTCTGGACTGGCAATAGGGGTTTGTGTTTTTAAGGGCAGAGGCTTTTTAGTGATAAGTCGATACAACTGCTTTCTTATCAGCTGAGCTATTTCTTTGTCTTTTAAATTCTCGATTAAATATGACTCAGGTGGGATGGAAGCGCCAATTTCAAACTCTAATGATTTTTGTCGCTGTTTGAACATCTCTTTGACTAACAACAAACTGGCTAAGGGTTTGTAGATCATTGAGGTGCCGTAGAATAATGGGCTGTTTTTCGCTTTAATGTAAATTGGCAAAATAGGTGCGTTGGCTTTCTTTGCCATACGCAAAAAGCCAGTATTCCATTTACAGTCTTTAATGCCCGTTGGACTTAAGCGTGACACCTCACCTGCAGGAAAGATTAATAACGCACCGTCTGATTTTAAATGCTTTTGGATATTAGCAAGTTCTTTCTTTTTACTTGTACCAGAGAGGTTATCAACGGGAAGGAGTAACGAGTGCATCGGAGTGATTGACATCAGCATGCGGTTTGCAACGACTTTTAAGTCGGGGCGCACACTTGATAAGACTTTTATCAGCGCTAATGCATCAAGAGAGCCGATAGGGTGGTTAGCGACAATAACGACATTACCTTCACTAGGAATATGTTCCATTTGCTTTGGCTTGTAGCGCGTGTCAAAGTCTAGCTCATCAAGTACTTGCTCTACAAACTCAAGTCCTTGTAAATGTGGGTATGCATCACCAAAGGCAACAAACTCTTGCTCATGTAATAAATAACCCAGACCTTTCTTTACTAAGCCTTTTACTTTTGGTGAATTTTCTAACTGTGGTAAATTTGCTTCTATTACTTTATCAACACTGATCATACAAACCTCAAACATAAACGCTTTCAGCGATGAGATTAGGGTAAGAGTTCGCTGTGACAGTTAGGTTGCAGTTGTGTGACTTTTTAAAGAGCGCTTCGAGTACGAGGCAAAATGGAGAAGACAATGATTTTACTTGTAGCTGTAACAGGCCGAGATTGCAGCCAATTAATTGCTCGATTACAAGCGTTATTACCAGAGGTTGACGTGGAGCTTTGGTCTGAATGCACCGACTACGAAGCTGTAGAGTTTGTACTGGCTTGGAATGCCCCTGCTGATTTATGGCCTAAGCTGGTAAATTTAAAAGCAGTTTCTTCATTTGGTGCAGGCGTTGATAGCATCGACTTAACGAAGATAGCGGCGCACGTCCCCGTTGTTAGAATTGTTGATGATAATCTTGCAAATGATATGGCAGAGTACGTGTTGACCCATGTGTTGGCACACAAGCTGAGACTCAAAGAATATTATTTAAAACAATCAGCCAGTACTTGGAAGCCAAAGCGAGCGTATTCACATCAACATGTGGGTATTTTGGGTTATGGTGAACTAGGTAAAGCCTGTGCTAAGCGTTTACTCGCAAATGGCTTTAGAGTGAGTGCTTGGTCTAATAGTGAAAAACACGATGCTGAAGTAAGTACCTATTACACACAGCAGGGATTAGATGACATGCTTGGTCAAATTGATTATCTCGTGTGCTTGTTGCCACTTAACCAACACACTCAGGGTATCATTAACAAATCACTGCTAAGTAAATTGCAAAATCATGCGGTGCTTATTAATGTTGCCAGAGGTAAGCATGTTGTCGATGAAGACTTGCTTGAAGCACTTGATAGTGAGCAATTACGAGGCGCTACCCTTGATGTGTTCAGCGAAGAGCCTTTACCTAAGTCGCATGCTTACTGGTCTCATGAAAAAGTGACCTTAACACCTCACTGTGCTGCATTGTCAGATTTAGAGACTTTGACTTTGCAAATTGCGGGTAATGTCAAAAGATTAATTGAAGGTAAAAATCTAATAAATCAGGTTGATAGAACAAAAGGTTATTGACACATTACAAATTAGATTAATGTACACCTTGTTAACATCTGTAACTTTGCTATTCTGTTGTTGCTCAATAAAAAAACAACAATAAAAAAAGAGGCGTTATGAAATCTAATCAAGGTGGAGCTAAATTTAGTCTAGTCGTAGTGTCAGTAATTGTTCTTGGTGTTTCAGCATGGTTTAATCAAGCGAATGCGTCGGAGCAGCCAGCTCAGGCTATTGAAGTAAGCCAATCATAACCAACCAATCACAGTTAATATGTGCAGCATGTTTTTATGCTGCACTTAAATCACTTATTCTATTAACTTCTTTTTGAATGGATTTCTCTGTTCTCGTGTTTCTTCTCGTCTGACTTTTTAATCATCACATACGTCGCACCGCTACCACCATGATGCTTAAGGGCGCTATGAAAGGCTAAAACCGCTGGAATTTCTTGCAGCCACTTATTGGTATAGCTCTTTAAAATACCCGGCTGTGATTTATTTTTGATACCAATACCATGGCGAATTAGTACAACACGAATATTTCGTTTATGGCAGTCATCAATAAAGTTAAAAAGCGTACTGCGCGCTCGTTGAAGAGGCTGGCCATGCAAATCAAGCGTGGCATCGAGTTGATATTTAGCTAAGCGTAGATTTTTATATACTTGGCCTTGTACGCCATCTTTTTTAAATGCCAATATGGCATGGGGATCTAACAGCTCAACGAATTCAGTACGTAAATAGTTTTCATCAATTGCTAAATCACACTCAGCTGCTTTACGTTTTTCTTGTTGCGCTAAAGAAGGGCCCTGTTTCGTAGAATCAAATTGAACAGTGTCATGCTTAAGAGGTTTTACGTCTTCCATTGATGAGAGAAATAAGTCGAAGTCGTTTAATGACATAAGGTACCTCCAAATTAATTATACCCAAACCACCTCAAGGTGCGAGTTTCAGTTGGAATTAAAAGCGATTTAGGCAAGGCATTGATTGCAAATAATAGTGGTTCTATTGTTAAAATCAATAACGCAGTATAAATCGCTTTTAAACCAACCCTCTGGGCGTTTCACAGGCACTTACTCTCATCGTTGTTACTTCTTAAAAGGGACCACCATTCTTGCAAAGTAACGCCTTGATATTAAGCACCTGTGAAACGCTGAATTCTGCATCTTGAGGTGGCTTGGGTATATGTACGCCATTAATGGTATCTCAGTTCAATCATTTTGTAAGTAAAAAAAGCCCAAGCAGAGGGCTGCTTGGGCATAAAAGCTGATAGATGGGATAGCCTATTCTATCAATTTATCTTAGGAGAAGATTAACCTTGATTGATATTCAATTGGCCAAATGTGTAGACCTTGAATAAATAAAATGTGTTGATCAACACCAAGCTCATATTTGAGATAACGCTTGATGACATCAGATCTAAACTAAACGATAAAAATAATAAACTACACGCGCTAATCGCTGCAAAACGCAGTAATGTAAGCTGGTTAATAAAAAATGCACCTAGTCCTAGTGCAAGTAACGTTAAGTTTAAAAGCCAATCTAGCTCGTTTAGCATGGTCGTATCTGATCGTGTCTGTGTTGAAAAAGGAGCGCCATTATGGTGATCTTTTACACAGCTTTCAACCAAGTAATTTTAAATTTTCGGATTAGATTTTTTAATCCATTATTAGCTTTTTCATGGCAGCAAAAAAACCACTTTGCTCTGTCACGCGATACTTCTGGCAGGTATCTGGTTTGCGCTTATCCTGGCACAGGTAAATAATGTTGCGGCTTAGGTCTGCACGGGGGCTGAGGGTTGAATCAAATAAGTTTGCACCATAACCAAAAACACCTGGCCAAAATACACTTTGCGAGACCATACCTAGCTTTTCATAAGTGATTAACACTGGTTTGGGCGTAATTAGCAGAATTAATACAACCGCTGCGAGTGTATACCAGCGTGTTTTGCTTTTTTTAAGCTCAATTTCAGGTGCACTTTGCTGCGCAGCTTGTGCGCGTGCTTGTTGTTGGCGGGTTGGTCTTTGGCGCTTTGTTTGTGTAGGTTTTTTTCGTTCGGGAGTTTTACCAAGCAAAGATTGTTTTTTTATTTTATTAGACATAAAGCTTATCTGGCCTTTTTAATATAGGTCTCTATAATGAGATTATAACGAAGTTTTTGATATAATAGTCAAATTCAAATCACTTATAGCTTAAATGCGTTACACTCTTAAGTGCAATGAGTGTTTATCTTCATAGTTAAGAGGAATAGTATGGATACGCAGCTTTCAATTCTTATTGTGGACGACGTAGGCACGGTTCGCAGTTTTTTAAATCAAACATTAATGCACCTAGGTATCGACAATGTGCGTGAGGCTTCTACGGCCGCGCAGTGTTTAAGCGCATGTAAAGAAAAAGAATTCAATATTATCTTTTTAGATATTGAATTACCCGATGGGGATGGTAAAGAGATTATCTCGCAAATCAACGAAATCTCGCCTGAAGCAAACGTTGTAATGGTTTCGGCTCATTCAACAGTAGAAAACGTTAAAGAAGCGATTGAGAAGGGCGCTAAAGGCTTTGTGGTTAAACCTTTCACACCTAAGAAAATTGCCGCAATGTTGAAAAAGTTCTACCCAGAGCTCGAAATTGTCTAGCTAATTAATTATTGGGCATTTAGAAAGTGCCTAATTAAATTACAGGTAAAAAAAAACCGGCAAAAGCCGGTTTTTTCATATTCATCAAAAACAAATTATAGCGCTTTGATTTTAGCTGCTAAACGGCTCTTATGACGAGCTGCTTTGTTCTTGTGGATTAGACCTTTAGTTGCGTAACGGTCTAGGATAGGTGTTGCAACAGCGAATGCCGCTTGTGCAGCTTCTTTGTCGCCCGCTTCAATAGCAGTAACTACTTTTTTGAAGTAAGTACGCATCATTGAACGACGGCTTGCGTTATGTTGACGATTTTTTTCGCTCGTAATAGCGCGTTTTTTTGCAGACTTGATGTTAGCCAAGGTTTGCTCCTAACAATCTTAAAATAAGCTTAATTTAAAGGCCGTGGAATATGCCTGTTTTTATCATGAATGTCAACGAAATTTTGACATCTCAAGAAAAACTGCTCCTTATAACGAACATCAATTTGCCGCTTTAGCAGTTAATATCACTATTGTAACAAAGGGTCGGGTTCGAGCCTAGTGCTTTCAGGATATTTTAGGCATAATCGCCCATCTTAGAAGTTTTTTTATAATGGGTTTAAGGTGGCAAAAGGATTATTTCGTTCTGGGATGATTGTTAGTGCAATGACAATGATCTCGCGTATTTTAGGGTTAGTACGAGATGCTGTTGTGGCAAATCTGCTTGGTGCCAGTGCTGCTGCGGATGTGTTTTTATTTGCCAATCGAATTCCTAACTTTTTAAGACGTTTGTTTGCCGAAGGAGCCTTTGCCCAAGCTTTTGTGCCGGTTTTATCTGAGATAAAAGAGCAACAAGGCGATGATAAAGTCAGGCTGTTTGTGGCTCAAGCAGCTGGTACCCTAGGTACTATTTTATTAATCGTTACCTTGTTTGGGGTGGTTGCCTCTCCAGTCATAGCTGCTTTATTTGGCACTGGCTGGTTTATCGACTGGTGGCAAGGAGGCGAAAATGCCGAAAAGTTCGTACTTGCTAGTGCACTGTTAAAACTGACTTTCCCTTATTTATTTTTCGTGAGTTTGGTTGCTCTAAGTGGTGCGGTTATGAACGTATATAATCGCTTTGCTGTTGCGGCATTTACCCCTGTGCTGTTGAATGTATCAATTATCACGTGTGCTGTTCTTCTACACGATAAATTTTCGGTGGGGGCATACGCGCTTGCCATCGGCGTGTTTGTAGGGGGCTTAGTACAGTTATTGTTCCAGTTGCCATTTTTGTATCGTGCCCGCATGTTGAGCCGCCCTAAATGGGGCTGGCAAGATGAAAACGTTAAGAAAGTCCGAAAACTCATGCTACCAGCCTTGTTTGGCGTGTCTATCAGTCAAATAAACCTGTTACTCGACACCATGATCGCCTCGATGTTGATGACTGGCTCTATCGCGTGGCTTTACTACTCAGATCGTTTAATTGAGTTTCCTCTTGGCTTATTTGGTATCGGTATAGCAACGGTCATACTGCCTGCATTGTCTAAGCTACATAGCACCAAAAGCACAAAAGATTTTCAACTAACCCTCGACTGGGGGGTGAGATTTGTTATTTTCTTAGGCTTGCCGGCCATGTTTGGTTTAATGGTGATAAGCCCGCTCATTATTACGGTTTTATTTGATCATGGTGCGTTTCAAAACGGTGAAATTGATCATGTAAAGGCGGTAAGTTACGGTGTGATGGCCTACTCAGTGGGACTGGTTAGCTTTATGTTAATCAAGGTGTTAGCTCCAGGTTTTTATTCACGTCAAGATACTAAAACTCCGGTAAAAATAGGCATTAAAACACTGGTGTTAAATATGGTGTTTAACATTATGTTGGCTCCATTTATTGGCTATTTGGGTTTAGCATTAGCAACTGCGATGTCGGCCAGTTGTAATGCCTATTTGTTGTATCATCAATTACGTAAAGAAGGCGTTTATCAGTTTTCTGCGATGAGTCTGGGCTTCACCTTTAAGTGTTTGTTTTCAAGTTTATTAATGGCTGCTTCAGTATGGTATGTTGGCCAGCAATTTACGTGGAAAACATGGCACTTTACTGAGCAAGTGTTGCTGTTGAGTGGGTTATTAGTGCTGGCGGTTTTTGTTTACTTTGCGGCCTTATTTATTTTAGGTGTGCGACTAAATACGATAAAAAGTGTTGCAACTACTGAATCAAACTAAAAAAAAGATTATAATCGGCCCTTCAAGCCCGATATCAATGTTTTGGGCTCGCTGATAAAGGCAAAAAGGTGGCATGGAGTTAATTAGAGGTATTCACAATATTCGCGCGCAGCATTATGGCTGTGTGTTGACCATTGGTAATTTTGATGGCGTGCACTTAGGTCATGCAGAAGTGATTAAAGGCTTGTTGCAAGACGCAGAAAAGCATCAATTGCCAAGTACCGTGATGTTATTTGAGCCTCAGCCACAAGAGTTTTTTGCTAAAGATAATGCACCCGCGCGTTTAACGCGACTACGTGATAAGCTCAGTTTGCTTGCTAAATTAGGCGTAGAGCGAGTGATTTGCATTAGCTTTAATCAGCAATTTGCCAACATGGAAGCAGAACAGTTTGTCAGCCAAGTACTGGTTGAAAAGCTAGGCGTTAAAGCATTAACTGTTGGTGATGACTTTTGTTTTGGCAAACGTCGTCGTGGCGATTTTGCGTTACTGAAAACCATGGGCGCTGAGCTGAACATGGATGTGAAAAGTACTGCAAGTTTTCGCAGACTCAATGATAGAGTCAGTAGTACCCTTATTCGCCATGCGCTTGCTGCAGGGCAATTAGAAGATGCAAAAACCATGTTAGGTCATGGTTATGCGATTTCTGGGCGTGTTATTCATGGCTGGGCGAAAGGTCGTGAATTAGGGTTCAGAACCGCCAACATAGCACTAAAACGCCAAGTATGCCCTGTAAATGGGGTATTTGCGGTACGAACTAAAGTTGGTGATAAAGAATTATATGGGGTTGCAAATATTGGCAACAAACCCACATTTAATGGGACACGCGCATTGTTAGAAGTCCATCTTTTTGACTTTGCGCAAGATATTTACGGACAATTTATGCACGTGGAGCTAATTAAAAAGCTTCGCGATGAGAAAAAATTCGAGACATTAACACAACTGACGGCGCAGATTGCAGATGATGTAACCGCCGCTAAGCAGTGTTTTGGTTTAAATTAGGTAGCCGATACGGAAAGTAGGATTAATGAGCGACTACAAACATACTTTGAATTTACCGGAAACAGCGTTTCCAATGCGCGGCAATTTGGCACAACGTGAACCAAAGATGCTTAAGACATGGTATGAAGACGATCTTTACGGTCAAATTCGCAGCGCTAAAAAAGGTAAAAAAACCTTCATTTTGCATGACGGTCCTCCGTATGCAAACGGTGATATCCATTTAGGCCACTCGGTAAACAAAATTCTTAAAGATATTATTGTTAAGTCAAAAACTTTGTCTGACTTCGACGCACCTTACGTGCCGGGTTGGGACTGTCACGGTTTACCAATTGAATTAATGGTTGAAAAGAAAGTAGGCAAGCCAGGCGTTAAGGTGTCTGCTGCTGAGTTCCGTGAAAAATGTCGCGCATACGCAAAAAAACAAGTCGAAGGTCAAAAAACAGACTTTAAACGTCTTGGTGTATTTGGTGACTGGGACAAGCCTTACTTAACAATGAACTTTGACTTTGAAGCGAATGCAATTCGCGTACTTGGTCGCATCATTAAAAATGGTCACTTACATAAAGGTGCTAAGCCTGTTCACTGGTGTACAGATTGTGGTTCAGCACTTGCTGAAGCGGAAGTTGAATACCAAGATAAACAGTCTCCAGCAATCGATGTGCGTTTTCAGTTTGCTGATCAAGATACTGTAATCAATGCGTTTGAACTTGCTGAAGGCCATGAAGGTACAGGTGCAGTTAGTACAGTGATCTGGACGACAACACCTTGGACATTACCAGCAAACCGTGCAGTAGCGGTTCACGAAAAACTTGAATATGCTCTTGTTCAAATTGATGATGAAGGTGCACAGCAACGTCTAATTTTAGGTTCTGAGCTAGTTAAAGATGCTATGGACCGTTATGGCTTCAAACATTACCACGTACTCGGTTATGTAAAAGGTGCCGCACTTGAGAACTTACAGGTTGCTCACCCATTCTATGACTTCACAGTGCCTGTGATTGTTGCCGATCACGTAACGACTGATTCTGGTACTGGTGTTGTTCATACTGCACCTGGTCATGGTCAAGAGGATTTCGCGGCAGGTCTTGCTTATGGTTTAGAAGTAGCTAATCCGGTTGGTGCTAACGGTGTTTACTTACCTGACACACCAATGTTTGCAGGTCAGCACGTATTTAAAGCGAATGCGAGCGTTATTGACGTATTAACTGAAAACAATGCGTTATTGCATCATCATGCACTTACGCACAGCTACCCACATTGCTGGCGTCATAAAACACCTATTATTTTCCGTGCTACGCCACAGTGGTTCGTAAGTATGGACCAAGCTAACCTTCGTCAAGATTCATTAAACGAAATCAAAAAGACGGAGTGGTTACCTGAGTGGGGCGAGAGCCGTATTGCAAACATGGTTGAAGGCCGTCCTGATTGGTGTATTTCACGTCAACGTACATGGGGTGTGCCAATTGCATTATTCGTTGATAAAGACACAGGTGCGCTTCACCCGAATACACAAGAGCTTATCGAAGAAGCTGCGAAATTGGTTGAAAAATCAGGTATTCAAGCTTGGTATGACTTAGACCCAGCTACTTTACTTGGCGATGACGCTGAGCAATACATGAAAGTACAAGATACGCTAGATGTATGGTTTGACTCAGGTGTGACTCACGCATGTGTGGTTGATGCACGTGAAGATTTAACTGGTCCTGCTGATCTTTACTTAGAAGGTTCTGATCAACACCGTGGTTGGTTTATGTCGTCAATGATGACATCGGTTGCTATCAATGGTCATGCGCCATATAAGCAAGTGCTAACACATGGTTTCACGGTTGATGAAAACGGCCGTAAGATGTCTAAGTCATTAGGCAATGTAATTTCGCCACAAAACGTGATGAACAAGCTAGGTGCTGACATCCTTCGTTTATGGGTTGCATCAACTGACTTTACAGCTGAAATGACTGTATCTGATGAAATCTTTAAACGTTCAGCTGACCGTTACCGTCGTATTCGTAACACGAGCCGTTACTTACTTGCGAACTTAAATGGATTTAATCCAAAAACGGATCAAGTTGCTATTGAAGATATGGTTGAGCTTGACCGTTGGATTGTGGGCCGTGCAGCAGAGCTTCAAGATGAAATCTTAGCGGCTTACGACAAGTATCAAATGCTACTTGTAACGCAAAAGCTAATGAACTTCTGTACTGGTGAGCTTGGTTCGTTCTACCTAGACGTAATCAAAGATCGTCAATACACAGCGAAAAGCGACAGCCACGCGCGTCGTTCATGTCAAACTGCGCTTTATCACATTGCCGAAGCAATGACGCGTTGGATGGCACCGATCTTAAGCTTCACCGCGCAAGAAATCTGGGAAGCATTACCAGGTGAGCGTGACAAATTTGTATTCACTTCAGTGTGGTACGATGGCTTGCAAGCCTCTTCACAAGGTAAATTCAGCAACGATGATTGGTTAACAATCCTTAACGTGCGTGATGAAGTAAACCGTGTACTAGAAGCCGCTCGTAAAGAAGAAGTTATTGGTGCTACTCTACAAGCAAACGTAAACATTTATGCAGGTGAAGAGCTAAGCGCGAAATTAGCTGCATTAGGTGATGAACTGCGCTTTGTACTATTAACGTCAGGCGTAACCGTTGAAACTGTGACAGCACAGCCAGAAGATACGCAAGCTACAGAAATTGATGGCTTATACATTAAAGTTGCTGCTACAACCGCTGAAAAATGTGAGCGTTGTTGGCACTACTGTGATGATGTAGGTGCTGATCCTGCTCACCCTGAGATCTGTGGCCGTTGTGTAAGCAATGTTGATGGCGATGGTGAACAGCGTCAGTTCGCATAGGAGTTGTTTGTGAGCAAACTAGCCGGAAAAAGTGGCTTGGTTTGGTTATGGCTTAGTCTACTACTTTTGGTAGTAGACTATGCGACAAAATCACTTGTCGTTAGTACCATGGCCTACGAAGAGTCGATTGATATTCTGCCGTTTTTTAATTTCACTTATGTACATAATTATGGTGCAGCCTTCAGCTTTTTAAGTGATTCAGGTGGCTGGCAGCGTTGGTTCTTTAGTTTAATTGCAGTGTCGATCAGCGTGCTTTTAGTGTGGTGGTTGAAACGTTTGCCAGCGTCTAACAAAGTATTATGTTCTGCTTATGCGTTAGTATTAGCCGGTGCGATTGGCAACTTATACGACCGCATCGCTTATGGCTATGTCATTGACTTCCTGCATGTATATTACGAAAACTGGCACTTTCCTGTTTTTAATATTGCCGATTGTGCAATTTGTATCGGTGCCGCATTACTTTTATTTGATGCCTTCACAGGCGAAAGTCCTAAGGAGCAACAAGCATGAGCCAAGCTGTAATTGGTGAAAACTCTGAAGTGATCTTTCATTTCTCAATTAAGTTAGAAGATGGCTCAGCAGCCGATTCAACCAAGGTACATAATAAACCTGCAAAATTGCGAATGGGTGATGGTAGCCTGACAGCAAACTTTGAAAAATGTTTACTCGGTTTAGCGGCTGGTGACAGTAAGTCATTTGCATTAGAGCCAGAAGATGCATTTGGTCAGCCGAATCCAGATAACATTTATTATGTTGAACGCAGCAAGTTTGGTGCAGATACTCCAGCTGAAGTAGGTAATATTATTGCCTTTACTCAACCAGATGGCACAGAGCTACCAGGTCTTGTTCGTGAAGTTCAAGGTGACTCAGTCACGATTGACTTTAACCACCCTCTTGCAGGGCAGCGCTTAACCTTTGAAGTTGATATTTTAGAGGTAACAGGCTAATGGACATTTTATTAGCGAATCCACGTGGCTTTTGCGCAGGTGTAGACCGTGCAATTAGTATTGTGGAGCGTGCACTGGATATCTTTGAAAAGCCAATTTATGTGCGCCATGAAGTCGTTCACAACCGATATGTTGTTGATGGCTTAAAAAATCGCGGTGCCGTGTTTGTTGAAGAGCTAGATCAGGTTCCTGACGACAGCATTGTTATCTTCAGCGCACATGGTGTTTCGCAAGCTGTCCGCAATGAAGCAAAACGTCGCGACCTTAAAGTGTTCGATGCCACGTGCCCACTGGTAACAAAAGTGCATATGGAAGTAACACGCGCAAGCCGTAAAGGCACTGAATGCGTGTTAATTGGTCACCATGGCCATCCTGAAGTAGAAGGCACAATGGGGCAGTACGACAACGAAGCGGGTGGTATTTACTTAGTAGAAACTCCTGAAGATGTTGCAGGCTTAACGGTTAAAAACCCTGAAAACCTGTTTTACTGTAGCCAAACGACGTTATCTGTAGATGATACGGCAGATGTGATTGATGCACTTCGTACTAAGTTTCCGGCGATTGATGGCCCGCGTAAAGATGACATTTGTTATGCTACGCAAAATCGTCAAGATGCAGTGCGTGACTTAGCAGATAAAGTGGATGTACTGCTTGTAGTAGGTGCTAAAAATAGCTCTAACTCAAATCGTTTACGTGAACTTGCTGACAAAATGGGCACCACTGCTTATTTAATTGATGATGCGAGTAATGTTGAAGCGGATTGGTTCAACAATGTCAATGCGGTGGGGGTGACTGCAGGCGCATCTGCACCAGAAGTTTTAGTTCAACAGGTTATTACTCGTTTAAAAGAACTGGGTGGTAATCAAGTTGTTGAAAATCCTGGTGAAGAAGAGAATATAGTATTTGCCGTTCCTGTTGAGCTACGCTAATCTAAGCAAATAGTAGTCAACAGTTAAAAGAGGAGCCCATGAGCAAACAGCCAAATTCAAACGGCTTGCTGATTGCGGCTCTTTTTCAATCTCGTGGTGTCCTTGCCACACTGATCGTCAGCCAAGTCATAGCAATTTTACTCGCTTTTTCACCCATGAGTTTAGGTGATGTTTGGTCACGCCTTGCTATATTTAGCTGCTTTTTACATCTAATTTTTCTTTCAAGCTTATCCTTACTGTATGTGTGCCGGGCCTTACTTACAAAGCTGTCACATTCAAAGCAGCTATATATTCTGATATCCACTTTACTGGCATTAACGTCTGCTTTTAGCTGGCTGTTTTTGTCAGTGTTTTCAGATGTGTTCGCTATGGAGTCGAGAGCTAACTTTATTGTCAGTAATTTACTGATCATATTTTTGGTCACCGCGTTGTTCAGCCAATTCCTGCTTATTCATAATCAAAAAGAGCAACAAACGAAAGCGTTAGCGCAGGCTGAACTTGATGCATTACAAGCAAGAATTCGTCCTCACTTTTTGTTTAATAGTTTGAACACTGCAGCTGAGCTGACACATTATGATGCTGACGCGGCTGAACAAGCAATTTTAGCGCTGGCGGCGCTGTCACAGGCTGCTATGCGCAGTGGTAAAGCCATAAAGCTTGTTGACGAAATTACTTTGTGCCAACAGTATGTAGCCCTTGAGCGTTGGCGCTATGGCGAACGCCTAGCATTAAGCTGGCAATTACCTAGCGAGTTGCCAGACATTGATATTCCGTGTTTAACAATACAGCCAATTATTGAAAATGCGGTATTTTATGGCGTCGAGCCAGCAGAACAAGGCAATATTTCTGTTGAAATGCATCAATCGGATAAAGCTTATACCTTTATTATAACGAATCCTGTAGCTGCAGAAGTGAATAACTCACGAACAGGTAATGGGATGGCACTGGATAATATCCGCCAACGTTTGGCGCTTTTCTATCAACAAAAAGCACAGCTGACGACCACAATTCGTGATGATGTATTTAGAGTGAAGCTGGTAATACCAAAGCAGAGGGATGCATGATAAAAGTTTTGATTGCTGATGATGAACCACTAGCAAGGGCACGTATAAAACGTTTATTAGCTGCAAATGAGGGTTGCACTATTGTTGGTGAAGCAAGTAATGGTGAGCAAGCAATTGAACTTTGTAAGCAACTACAGCCCGATTTAGTGATGCTTGATATTAATATGCCCAAGCAGTCGGGCCTTGAAGTAGCTGCTGAACTAAAACAGTTTTCGATCCCCCCAGCAGTGATGTTTTTAACAGCGCATCCTGAGTATGCGTTAACTGCATTTGAGCTCGCAGTAGATGGCTATTTAGTTAAACCTGTATCCGAGCAAGCTTTAACAAAAGCAATGGCGCAGCTTAGTAAATTAAACCGAACTCAAGTATTAACCCCTGAAAATAACTATATTTGTTATCAACTTGCAGGCGTATTAAGAAGAGTAAATATAGATGATGTTATTTGCTGTATCGCAGAGCAAAAATATACCCGAGTAGTGTTTTTTGAAGGTGAGGCACTTGTTGAGCAAAGTTTAAAGCAACTAGAGCAAACCTATCCGCTTCAGCTACTTAGAATTCACCGAAATACACTTGTGAATAAGCAACATATTGTTAGCATTAATAGCCCATCTTCAGGTGGGCATACAGTTACGATGAAGCAGTATGAAGAGCCTTTGGCAGTTAGTCGCCGAGAGCTTAAAAATGTTAAAGGTGTAATGGGTAAAAAATAACAATCTTCATTGCAGCATCTTATCTTCAATAATTACTTTCTTTATTAGTCATTATCTAAGTTTGAGCAAAGTTTAAGTACCGTTTATCGCGCATTTTGACCGCTCGTCCATATACAGATTGTTATTTATTTGTGTCGTAATATTCTTATGGTATGTAAAAGTATCAATGAACTTCACCATGATTAAACATTCTGAGCAGCAAGGCTTTACCCTTATAGAAGTACTTATTGCCTTTGTTATTTTAAGCTTTGGCTTATTAGGCGCTGTTGCACTGCAAGCAAAAGCTAAACAGGCAAGCTTTGACTCTATGCAACGAGCAGCAGCAGTTGTTTTAGGTAATGACATTATTCAACGGATACGAGCAAATGATACACCTCAATTAGCAACACTTTATAAACAAAATTTTAGCAGTGAAACTAAAGCCAGTTCATCGACAACTTGTTTTAATTCCTCATGTAGTGCCGCACAAATTGCCTTACTCGATATAGAGCAATGGAAACGAGCAATACGCGCACGAGAAAATACCGGCTCTTTAGACAGTGCTACAGTATGTATTAATCCTGAGGCAGTCGCTGGCACTGGAGGAAAAGGGTTTAATTTAGAAGTTATAGTAACGTGGCAAGGGCGCCAAGAGTTTTCCGCAAATAAAGAGACAGAGGGTGTTACGTGTGGTACGGCTGATAAAAGGCGTCGCTTAGTGGTAATTACCAGTTATATTTATGTGAGGAGTTAACATGAAGCAAACAGGTTTTACACTTATAGAGGTGATGATTTCCTTGTTCATTGGTGGGCTTATACTTGGTGGTGTTATGTTTACTTATATTGGTATGAAAGTAACGACTAAAGACACTATGGCTATAGGAGAGTTGCAAGAGTCGGGCCGATTAGCAATAAATATAATGCAACGAGATATTGAGCAAGTCGGGTTTTGGGGTACTTATTACGATGATTCATTCACTACAGCTAATACTGTTGTTAATTCAGCTATCACAGAGACCCCAGATTGTGGTGAGGGATTAAATAATGGTAGTTTCCCTGATTTAACGAGCAGCAGTAACTTTCGCTCCATTTACGCAAAAACAGCCAAAAGCAACAATGAGCTAAATTGCATCAGTGATGCAGTTAAAGATACAGATATTCTACAACTGAAATTTTTACAGGGTGATCCCCAGTATAATGCTGCCAATAACATTAATAAAACTATAGATGAGGTTAATTATTTTGTTGCAGAGCAGGAGAATGCCATGTTTGTAACTGGTAATTACACCCCTACCAATGGTAATGCAACAATATGGCCTTATAGCCATCATGTCTATTATATTGCAGAGCAAACATATGAAGTAAATAATAAAAAAATAACAGTTCCTGTATTAAAACGTAAGCGATTAGTTAATAACGGTATGACGTCAGAAACTATCATGGAAGGTATTGAAAATATGCGCTTTATGTTTGGTCTCGATACTACTAACGATAGTCGAGTCGATACCTATAAAAGTATCGCAGATATGACACCGACTGATTGGGAAAATCGTAAAGGAATTTTGACCTTACAACTATTTTTATTGGTAAGAACACTGCAACCCGACCCTGGAATTAAAATTAATAATCAAAAATATATACTTGGAGAAGGTTCAGGTAAGCGAGAATTAACATTTAATGATAACTACAGACGCACCGTATTCACCACTACTATTCGTTTAAGTAACGTTGGGGGAAACCTATGGAAAATTTAAATATGTTACAAAATAGGCAGCAAGGTGTAGTGCTTATTACAGCATTAATTATGGTAATAGCCGTAACGGGTATTGCCGTTACTTTGATGAGTAGCAGTACGATTGATATTAAAATTACCAATGCCGCACAAGAGCGAGAAGTTGCTGAAAATGAATTAGTAGGCGAAGTGCAAAAAGTAATTGCAACAGAGGCAGCAAAAGGAGCTGCAAGCAGCTTTTTTCTTACATCAAGTGAAACAAAAACTGAAGAAAAAAAGGATGATACTTCTGTGATTACTATAAATGAGAAAGACATATCATTACCTAATAGTGATATGAAAAGTATTCTTAACAACCTGAACAACGGCCAGCTAGAATTAAACTGCCCGCGTACCTATAGCTATACGGCTGGGGTTTCATGCAATATGGTGCAAGTCACCACTACTATAGAATATGGCTCTAAGAGTAAGCACCAGTTAACTGTTGTAACAGGTATAGCGCAAGAAATGGCTGATAAAGGTAAGGGGATTTAACATGAAACGAGCAACTAATTTAGTACTTACCTATATTATGTGCCTTTTTTTTACAATGACCGCAGCCGCGGAAGACATAGAGTTGTATGTAAACAAGAATGCCAACATAGATGAAAAGCCACGGGTACTATTTATTTTTGACACATCAGGGAGTATGGCGTGGGATGTGACCGATGGAGGGCAGTGTTATAAATGGGATGGGAGATCGGTAAATTACCCTGATTTTTATCAAACAACTTGTTTTGAGAGCTCAGGCCCCAATAACACAGAGCAATGCTTCAAAAAAGCTGATACAGGCTCACGGTGGGGGCGTTTTTATAATGGACCATCAACAAGTGCTGGATATAGTTACAGTGATGGATATTATAGTGCTACGTGTAATGAAAGTCGCTTAAATGTTGCAAAAACTGCAGTGAAACAACTGGTTAAAGATAACGACGACATTGATTTTGGTCTGATGCGTTTTAATTATAACGCTGATAATGAGCCAGGTGGTGGCTATGTGCTTGCTAGAATTGGTGCAAATGAAAATACACTAGTTAAGGAAATTAATGAACTACCTGCATATGGTTCAACTCCATTAACAGAAACTTTGTGGGAGGCATATTTATACATTACAGGAAAAAGTATTAAGTTTGCAGATGGTGTTCAAGACAGAGATAAAAGTGTTGATAATAATCAAAATTACAAATCACCTTTTAGAAAAAATAAAGGGAATAAACTGCGCTGTGATAACTCCATAAACGTTATATTAATGACAGACGGCGAGCCGCAAAATGATGGTGAAGCGAATACGGATATAAATAATATTCATAAAAGCTTGTTTAATCGTGATGCTAATTCGTTTGGTTATTATAATAGTTACTTAGTCGCTTTGGCGAGAATATTACATGGTACTGAAGATAAGCAAGTTGATCTCTATCCATCTACAACAGAGTCTATTGATACGGCTCGCTTATTTACCATTGGTTTTGGTAATAGTATGAGGGTAGAGGCACTTGATCTACTTGAAGAGGCTGCAAAAGTAGGGGGGGGGAAATATCTTCATGCAAATTCGGCGGATCAACTATCTGAGGCGTTTAAAAATACTATTACATTAATACGCGAGGAGAACAGTACATTTACCTCTCCGTCTTTTGCAAGTAATAACGTGGATCAAACCCGTAGCAAAGATGCGGTATACCTTGCGATGTTTTATCCAGAGGTAGGCACTCGGTGGCGCGGTAATTTAAAAAAAATAAAAGTGATGGGAAATAAACTTATAGATTCAACATCAACGCTTGCATTAAATAGTGACGGATTAATTAAAAAAGATGCTAAAACATTTTGGACGAAGGGCAATTTAGCTGACGGCAACTCCGTTGAAAGCGGTGGAGTAAATGCGATGCTGACAAGTTTAGATCCGGGTAAGCGTAAATTAATTTCAGATATTGGGGTATTTACTATATCTAACCTTGTGAAAGTTTATGGTGACAAAGAAAAAGCTGCTGGTGTTTTTAATGTTTCTGAAAGCGTTTTTGATTCAACAATAAACTGGGCACGTGGTGTTGATGTTGATAATGAGAATAGTACAAGCACCCAGCGAGCTGATATTTTTGGCGACCCTTTACATTCAAAACCTGTGGCGATTGATTATGGCAATAATGATGTTCGTATACTTGTCGGTACAAACGCAGGCTTTTTACACATGTTTAAAGATGATGATAGTAAGAATGAAGTAACTGAAAGCTGGGCATTCATACCTTCAGCGTTATTTAATATTATTAAGCCGCTTAGAGCCAAAGAGGCCGGAAAAAAATATGGCATGGATGGCCCTATTAGCGCGTACTCTAAAAATGAGAGTTTAGATGCCGATGGTATTAATGATGGCATTGTTAATGCTGGTAAAGGTGATACTGTATGGGCGTTTGCAGGCATGCGACGTGGCGGTAGAAATTATTATGGGTTAGATATTACTAAGCCTGACTCACCTTCTTTAATGTGGAGTATTAAAGGCGGGGTAGATTCAGGTTTTGAAGAGCTTGGTCAGTCTTGGTCGAAACCACAAGTTGCGTTTATAAAAGCCTTTGGTGATAAGCCCGTTTTGATTTTTGGCGGTGGCTACGACACCATTAAAGATAAAGATAAAGACAAAGGGAATAAACGCGATGCAGACTCAATGGGTCGAGATGTGTTTATTGTTGATGCTAAAACCGGTAAAAAGCTTTGGTCACTGCGCAGTAACAATAGCTTTACTGGTAAACACAGTATTGCAGCAGATGTCACGTTACTTGATTCTGATTATGACGGCTACATAGATAGAATCTATGCAGCAGATACTGGCGGTAATATCTGGCGAGTTGATATGCCTAGTGATAAGAAGGAAGCGTTTAATCACCATAAGTTGGCTGAACTAGGCGGGAGTGTTGATAGGCGTTTTTTTTACAAACCAATGGTTGCACGAACGCTATTTAGTAAAGTGACAATAAAGGGAGATGTTACCACTAGACTAGACACTCCATTCGATGCAGTTGTTATTGGCAGTGGGAAAAGAACAAACCCTAATGACGTTGAAACAGCAGATCAGTTGTTTATGATAAGAGATGAAAATACAGTTACACAATTATTTTCAGATAAAAAACCAGACGTAATAAAACCAGATAATTTAATGGTAATGAATGATGATCCATTTGGTAATGCGTTAAATAACGTAACTGGTTTTATTGAATTAGAAGCAAAGCTTGGGGCAGAGTTTAAAGGGTGGCGATATAGATTAGCTGCAGGGGAAAAATCATTAGCGGCTGCAACAGTAATTGGTGGCGTTGCATATTTTACATCTTTCACACCTGCTTCAGAGTCATCGGCTAAAAACCAATGCTCGCTCAGTGGCGGTGGCGGCTCACTTTATGCTTTTCATTTACATTACGGTACTAAAGTTTATGATGATTTAAAGTTTGCAACTAGTACTGAAGTACCTGATACACCACAGCTTTACTTTGGCTCTACTTGCGCCGATAGCGATGGTAATGGAAAGTGCGATGATGATTCTTCAAAAGTACCTAAAAGCCAATTCTATTTAATTGGACCGGGCATAAAAGGTGATAATGCTAAAAACCCACTGCAACCACTTGAAATTACAGGGCCAGGATTAAAAGTTGTAGACGATAAAATACAACTTGTAAAAGATGAAACATTAGGGTTTGGTTTTAAAACACAGCAAACGTATATATATAAACGCGAAGAAAATGATGAAAATATACAGAACGAATAAGATTAAGGCGGCTGAAATGATAAAAAAACAACGTGGTTTTACCTTGATTGAGCTAATGATAGCCGTAGCTATTGTAGGGATTTTAGCCTCAATAGCACTGCCAAATTATACTGAGTATGTAAAACGCTCTTCTAGGGCAGAGGCCGCAGCGGCGCTTTTAGACGCTGCTAACAAACAAGAGCAGTACTTTGTAGATAACCGTGAGTACACAGAGACATTTTCTGACTTAGGTATACAAGACACCACAGAAAACGGCCATTTTGAGCTATCGATTGATGTGGATGATGACAACAATACCTTTATAATTACAGCTAAACCTATCGCGGGTGCAGTAAAAGGCGACGGTGATTGCACACAAATTACAATCACTGACACTGGTTACAAAGGCGCTAAAGGAACCAAAGGTAACTCAGATGTTGAGTATTGTTGGGGACGTTAACTAGTTGCTCTGACACTTATCGGTTGATTTAACACGTATTCGACCTGTTTGACTCACAGATAAAGCCAACCCCTCCAGGTTGGCTTTATCTTTATTGGGGCAATATATAAATGTTCCGTTTTGAAAACCATTCAAAGAGCCGTCAGGTCTAAAGGTAATTGCACTACGAGGGTATTGCATAGAATCTGCATCATGAATTTTTTCAAAAGTGCTTATTAATAGGTCGTTGGTATCTAACGAGGTCGATTTATCGTTATCAATAAACAGCGACATTTGCCCATCCCACTCATCTTTAGTGCATTGATTATCTTTTAAAACACACAAAGTAACATAAGTGCTATTTTCAATGGCGTAAAGGCGGCCATAGTTAATGTTTCGGTGCAGTAAACCAACATGATTGTCGGCACGGTTTTTCGCTAAAAAGTCAGGAAAAACCGATAGAGAAATTTGGCTAACAATACTCACAATAGCAATAGATGCCATCAATTCTAAAAGCGTATAGCCAGCCTGAGTTTGGGTAGATAACCTCATCCCTGAAGCCCTGAGTCAAAAATGTATTAGCTCAGTGTAGTAAATGATAGAAATATGACAATATAATTTGTATTTTTTTTAACCGCAAGTTTGAGTTGTATCACCTGTATAAAAAGCCGTACCCGATTGTGATAAAGTCAGTGCTTTATTATTTTCAGTGCCACCATTAGGGCAAAAAACAAAGTCACCAGGGGTTGTGGTAATTCGTCCACTGGTATTAAATCGTAAGCGGTCGTCATTCCCTGTAAAGGTTAACTTGTCGTTATCTGATATTTCTTCCATAGCACGTAAAAGCGTATCTTTTGCCTTGTTAAAATTGCCATCGTTATCTATATCAATAAACACGGTAATAATTTTATTCTCATCCCATTTATAGCTGCAACTAAATGTATCTGTATTGTTTTTAATTTTCCCCTGGCCTGTAGGGCATATAACAACTATTTCGTCGGTACTAGCAGCTTGCGAACGGGCAAAACTAATATTACGTTTTAGTTCAAGTAAAAAGCTCTCAGCACGGTTTTCCTCAAGCATATCGCTGCTGTCCCAAAGTGCTATAGAGGCAATAATACCCACTATGGCAACTGCCACCATAAGCTCTAATAAAGTTAAACCGGTTTGGAATTTTCTCATATTATTTATACCTACTACATTTATTATAGCTAGTTGAAAAAGATTTATAATTCAGGCTTATAAATAATTATACCATGCTTGGTTGTTTTATCATCGAATTCATTTGCTTTGTTTGCTATGAACTCCGTGATTGTCTAAAATCGAGGCAACTAAAGCTTTAATAAGTAGTGAGCATGAAAAAAATAGAAGCAATCATCAAACCGTTTAAGTTAGACGATGTACGCGAAGCCCTATCAGATGTAGGTATTACGGGTATGACTGTAAGTGAAGTAAAAGGTTTTGGCCGTCAAAAAGGCCACACAGAACTTTATCGTGGTGCTGAATACATGGTCGATTTTTTACCTAAAGTGAAATTAGATATCGTGTTAAGTGACGAAAATGTCGATCGTGCTATTGATGTCATCGTTAAAACATCGCAAACAGGTAAAATTGGTGACGGTAAAATCTTTGTCACTGACGTTGAGCGTGTCGTACGTATTCGTACCGCTGAAGAAGATGAAGACGCAATTTAATTAGTATACCCAAGCCACTTCAAGATGCAGAATTCAGCGTTTCACAGGTGCTTAATATAAAGGCGTTACTTTGCAAAAATGGTAGTCCCTTTTAAGAAGTAACAACGATGAAAGTAAGTGCTTGTGGCGCCAAAAGGGTTGGTTTAAAAGCGATTTATACTGCTTTATAGATTTAACAATAGAACCACTATTACTTGCAATCAATGCCTTGCCTAAATCGCTTTTAATTCCAACTAAAACTCGCACCTTGGGGTGGTTTGGGTATATTCGATCGCAAACATTAAAAAAGGCACCTTAGGCTGTCTCTTGATCACAAGTCTGACTCAAGAGATTTAGCTAAATCGTAGCCTTCTAGGATGGCTTGTAATTTAAGCCATCCTTGCCATAACACGCTGACCGATGCACGCCCTGTGCGCTTGGTATCT
>NZ_JBECOT010000047.1:0-31307 GCF_040104395.1 Pseudoalteromonas sp. BZA4 | reverse complement strand
GGTAAAACAGCACAAAGGCCGTAAAGACTCGATACGCAGTAAGTGTGTTAGGGCTAGTTTTGACGATGAATTCAGGGCTGAGCTTATCTTTGGTTAATACTTGTTAACAAAGTATGCTCTCACCCTGATATCTATCCTCAATTCCTAATTGAGTATATGTTTTGAACAAGAGCCTTCATTTTAATTTATTTAATTCAGTTCCTCAGATACACCAATCCGAAATAGCTGAATGCGGTCTCGCTTCTATGGCTATGGTGGCATGTTATCACGGCCATCAACTTGATATGTCTGCTATGCGAAAGCGCTTTTCGGCGAACCTAAAGGGGATGAATTTACAGCAGCTAATTGAGCTGGGGGATAGCTTAGGATTAGCGAGTCGTGCGTTACAGTGCTCGCTTGAAGAGGTACATAAACTTCAGACTCCTTGTATATTGCATTGGGATATGAATCACTTTGTAGTTTTGACTAAAGTTTCTGGGAAGGGAAAATCAGCTAAATTAGCGATTAATGATCCAGCCCTTGGGAAGCGGAATCTAAATAGCGAGGAATTTAGTAAGCACTTTACCGGTATTTGTTTAGAGCTCACGCCAACCAGTAAGTTTGAAGCTAAACAAGAACAGGCACGAATGAGGTTTAGTCAGCTTTGGAGTGCTGTTACTGGTCTAAAAACTGGCTTAATTAAATTAGTTGCGCTGTCGTTAGTTTTACAGCTATTTGCACTGATGACACCCTATTATATGCAGTGGGTCGTGGATGAAGTGTTGGTGAGCTTTGATGAGTCTTTGCTCACAGTGCTTGCGCTAGGCTTTGCATTCATTGCGATCATTTCAGTTATTACTAATGCAGTGCGGAGCTGGTTGATTTTAAGGCTTTCGAGTCTGCTAAACATGCAAATGGGGGTTAATCTATTACGTCATTTACTGCGCCTTCCTATGAACTACTTTGAATCCCGCCACATTGGCGATATTGTTTCGCGTTTTGGCTCACTAGCACAAATACGTGAGCGTATTACCACAGGGTTTGTAGAAACATTTGTTGATGGCGTTATGGCTATCACCGTATTGATTATGATGTTGATTTATTCACTTAAGTTGACAGCTGTTGTTGTAGGCGCAATTACCCTTTATACGCTTGTACGCTTAGTGCTGTATCGACCACTGCATCAAGCCACAGAAGAAATGATTCAAAACTCCGCTAAAGAGCAATCAAACTTTTTAGAAAACATTCGTGGTATGCAAACAATTAAATTGTTTGGTAATGAAGCGCAGCGCCAAGGTATTTGGCAAAACCGTTATGCTGAGGTAATAAATAGTGAAATACGTTTAGGGCGATTAAATATTAGTTTTGAGTCTTTTAATAAACTACTGTTTGGTCTTGAGAATGTAGTGGTTATTTACCTTGCTGCACTTTTGGTTATGAGTAATAGCTTATCTGTCGGTATGGTGTTGGCATTTATAGCCTATAAAAATCAGCTAACAAGTCGCTTTGCAAATTTCATCGAGCAAATTATTCAATTTAAAATGATGCGCTTACACCTTGACCGTATCGCTGATATTGCGCTTACTAAGCAAGAAGCGAATCGCGATGGTGACTTGACCTACAGAGGGAGTAGCGACAATAAAGTGAAAGGTAAGCTTAGCCTTGAAAATATCAGTTTTAGTTATAGCGATGATCAAGCACCTATTTTAAAAGATATAAATTTAACGCTAAATTCAGGCGAGTCTATTGCTATTACTGGCCCGTCTGGCGCGGGTAAAACGACGTTAATAAAAATCATGTTGGGTTTATTACAACCAACATCAGGAAAAGTGTTACTTGATGGCATGGATATTACCCAACTAGGCCTTAAAAATTACCGCAAACAATTAGCCGCAGTAATGCAAGATGACACGCTATTAGCAGGCTCAATCGCCGATAATATTAGCTTCTTTGACCCACAACCTAATTACTTAAAAATAGAACAGTGCGCTCGTCATGCAGCAATTCATAGTGATATTACTAAAATGACTATGGGTTATAACTCATTAGTGGGCGATATGGGTTCTAATTTATCCGGCGGACAACTTCAACGGTTATTACTTGCCAGAGCGCTGTACCAATCTCCCAGCGTCTTATTTTTGGATGAAGCAACTAGTCATTTAGATCAAGAGAACGAAGCAAAAATCAGTGAGCAAATTAAGTACCTAGAGATGACGCGAATAATGATTGCTCACAGGCAAGAGACTATCAATATGGCGGATAAAGTGTTTGAGTTACAAGGTGGAGCTTTAACAAGTACAGTAGCTCAAAATGAAACTGCGTAATCGAATGTGATTTTAGTAACTTGTATTTTACAAGCTACTAAAGCAAAGGCTAGGCATGTTAAATTTTGTCGGAAACCGGCCTAACCTATTAACAATCCGGCAAAAAATGCGAATACATGGAGAGTATATTATGCGTGAATTAACCACAATTGAAATTGAACTGGTTATTGGTGGAGTGCTATCGAATACAACAGTTAATGAAGGAGACTTTGAAAGGAAAGATAGGCCTGGGTTTGGCATGCCACACTTGCCTGTACCAACAGAAACTGATGATTGAGTTATTTTTTAGATAAGGAGTAATGTTCTCCTTATCTAAATATCATTTAAAGAATAGTAAACTGGTTAGTAACTATCACATGCTTAAGTGAGTAGCTTTTATTACGCGCTTATTTTTATGCTGAAATGACTAGATGAGTTTGCTCTACTATTAGCTATTGAAAGTTCTGTTTATGAAAAAATTTTTATTAATTTTCTTTATCACTTACATCATAACCAGAGTTGCTTTTTTTACTTTTGATTTTTCTATTTCGAAAAATAGTAGCTTGGTAGATTATTTTATCGATATATCTGCGTTCATTTTAGTGTACTTCGTTGTTTCTAAGATCGTTTGTTTTGTATTAAAAAGAAATAAAAAAAGGGAGAGCAGTGATTCTAATTGTAAGTGATAGACTGTTGTTTTCGTAGAATGAAGCCCTGTTTTGGCGGTGATTGCAGACCGAATTTGAGTTTTGGTTACCTTTGATAAACAAACCGTTTTGAAGAGGGACTCTCGCTATGAGCTTTTGCCCCTCTCTAATAGGTGATGTTTATAAAGCTTTTTTAAGGGTAGAAACTCAGCATTAATGATATAAACACGCCGGTGATAATCAGCTGCACAAGGCAAAAGCCCATGATGTCTTTTGCTTTTAAGCCGGCAATAGCAAGTACGGGGAGTGCCCAGAACGGCTGAATAAGGTTAGTCCAAGCATCGCCCCATGCTACAGCCATAGCAACCCGTGGCATATCCGCGCCAAGTGTTTGTGCTGCAGGAATGACAATCGGCGCTTGCACTGCCCATTGGCCGCCGCCTGACGGCACAAATATATTCACAAACCCTGCACTTAAAAAGCTCCAAAATGGCAGTGTCTCGGCTGTTGCAATGGCAATAAATCCTTCAGAGATTTGTTGAGCAAGTCCTGTTTTTACCATAATCGCCATGATCCCTGCATAAAAGGGAAATTGAATCACAATACCAGCGCCACTAGGGATTGCTTGCTGTAAGCTGCTAAGTAAATTATGCGGCGTTTGATGCAGTAAAATTGCGCTAAATAAGAAAATAGCGATCACGCTATTTAAGTTTAAGCCGCCTTCGTTTAGCACAAAATAATAGAATAAATAGGCAAGACCAAAGGCACCTATACCCATACCAAGCAAACGACTATGCTCTATCACTTCGGCAGGGCGGGTAGGTGTTGCTATTTGTTGTGATTCATCATCGAGTTTTGCAGGGTCAACATAAACGCTGTCTTTTTCGCTCGGCAACATGTAGCGATTTACCAGCGGCATGATAATAAATAAGCCCACAACAATAGCGATATTAAATGCCGAAAAGATCGTGTTTTCGGTGCCTATTACCCCAATACTTTGCTCTGAAAAGTGGCCATTGGTTGCGATTGTCAGCGGCACTGAACCGGCTAAGCCGCCATGCCATACAATAAATCCTGAATAGGCACTGGCTACTAACAAACGGTAATCAACGCGGGTTTGTTTCGCAATTGCTTTGGCGAACAAAGCGCCAATCACTAAACCAAAGCCCCAATTTAGCCAGCTAGCTAATAAAGACACGAGCGTAACGAGTATGATCGCTTTAGCAGGGCTGTTGGCAAGAGCCGCGAGTTTGTTGAGTATACTGCGCATCACCGGGGTACTCGCTAGCATGTAGCCCGTTAGCAGTACTAGCAGCATTTGCATGGCAAATTGTAATAGGTTCCAAAATCCACCACCCCAAGCCGCGAGCACTTGCGTGGGCGTTGACGGCGTAAAGAGGCTCGCAACTATAAAGCTCAGCAAGGTGAGTAATATAACAAATACAAACGGGTCGGGTAGATAACGCTCTACTAGTTTAGTGAATGGTTTAGCAACGCGATTTAGCATAGTTTTTATTGTTGTCGTCGAATCGATAATGCCAATAAATCATGAATAACGATGATTGGCAAATTGCGACGTCGTTGCTTTAGCTTATGCCTTTAAAAACTGATGCTAAATGCGCTTACTGTGAATCTTGCTCTAGCACGGCTTTTAAGCGGGCTTGAACTTCTTCTACTAACAGTATTGGCTGGAATTTTGATAAGAAGGCATTACAACCAACCTTCTCAACTAAAGCTTGGTTAAAGCTACCACTCAAAGATGTATTAAGCACAATATGTAGGTTCTTCATGCGGCTGTCGTTACGAATTTCGTGTGTTAAACGGTAGCCATCCATTGCTGGCATTTCAGCATCGGTGATCACCATGAGTAGCTCTTTCTCAACATCTTTGCCTTGTTCAGCCCAGCCTTTTAGCATTTCGAGTGCTTCAAGTCCGTTACGAGCAGGTATGATTTCGATGCCAAGTTGCGACAAGGTATCGCTTACTTGCTTACGAGCAGTTGGCGAATCATCGGCGTGAAGAATTTTGCGGCCTGCAAACTCGTTCACGATGCTTTTATCTAGAATGTCTTCAGATATTTGGACTTCGTACTCAACGATTTCGGCGAGCACTTTTTCTACATCGATAATTTCAACCAGCTGCTCTTGGCCATCGCGTTTTACTTTAGTTAAGGCTGTTAGGTAATGATTTTTACCAATTGCCGTTGGCGGCGGCATGATATCTGACCACGTCATATTGATGATTTGATCAACTTTACCAATTAAAAAGCCTTGCACGGTACGATTGTACTCGGTGATAACGAGGTTTGTATCTTCGATGTGTTTAGCATCAGGCATGTTTATCGCTCTGCGCAAATCAATCACTGGAATTGATTCGCCACGAATATTTACAACCCCAGAAACTTTAGGGTGGGCATGAGGAATTTTGCTAATTTGCGGTAACTTCACCACTTCTTTAACTTTAAACACATTGAGAGCGAATAAGTGGCGACTGTGTAGGTAAAATAGTAAAAGCTCTAAGCGGTTTTCACCGACCAGTTGCGTACGCTTATCGACGGAAGCAAGAACACCTGACATATTTCACCCTAAACACCTAATACAGAGATAGTATAGTCTACTATCATTTTTCATCGACATGCATTAGTAATTTTCCATCAGTTGCCAAAATGCAAGCATTACAGTACCGTATCGATAATTTCCTCCACTATAAATCGCAAGGATCATGCATCATATATTTAATCGTTTAGTGGTACTTATTCGCAGTCACATTGATCAAGTAAGTTGGCAGGCTGTGGTATTTACTACGCTTTTGCATATGCTACTTATTTGGTGGCTGCTTATGCTTGCAGGAGAGCAAGCGCTCACACCACTTAGTACTTATTTTTATTATTATGTAGTAACTACATCTACAGTTGGCTATGGCGATTTTAGCGTAAGCACCGAGCTTGGCCGTTGGATTGTCGCATTATTGCAAATACCTTTTGGTTTAGCATTATTTGGCGTTCTGTTAGGAAAGACAGGGCAAACAGTAACTTATTTAATTAGGCGCGCTATGACGGGTGATAAAAGCTTCGCACATATAAACAATCACATTATTATCTTTGGTTGGCACGATACACGTACTAAAAAGATGGTTGACTATATCTTGGCCGATCATAAACGCTTAGATCGTCGTATTTTATTGGCGGTTACTGAGCAAATGGAGCATCCGTTTTTAGCAAATCCTATGGTTGATTTTGCTCGTCTAAGTAGCTTTACTGACTTAGATGAGTTGAAAAGAATTGCCATTGATCGCGCCGATAAAATTATCATTGATGGCCAAGACGATGACCAAACGTTTACAACAGCCCTGCGCATTAGCAAGTTGGTCAATGAACAGTGCCACATCAGTGCGCACTTTACTGATGAAACTAAAATCGAAATGTTACATGAGCATTGCCACAATGTAGAATGTAGCAGTGCTAAGTCAGCCGAGATCTTAGTGCGTTCAATGCAAGACCCAGGTTCAAGCCGTGTGCAAGAAGAGCTGTTATCGACACTACATGGGGATACTCAATTTAGTTTACCTATTCCAAAAGGCGTGCAAGCAATGGAATTTGGCAAGCTGTTTCATCACTTTAAATATAGTCATGATGCTATATTATTGGGTGTCGCACATAACTTGAGTGCAAAAAATATGGACTTAAACCCGCCACTTGATTACGTGGTAAGTGAAGGAGATATTTTGCATTATATCGCTGCGGAGCGTGTTTTGAGCGACGAAGTTGATTGGTCAACGTTGGTATAATTTATGAACGAAGTTGTGTTTTTAATTATTGTACTCAGTGCCTACATTTTACCTGTGGTCATTGTGCTCAATAGTAAACGCACTCAAGGCCACGAAAAGAATGCTTGGTTAATCAGCATCATCTTCTTTTCGTGGTTAGCTTTAGTAATGTATTTAACAATCGTCCCTAAACACGGGCGGGTCAAAAAACACCGTAAAGTAAAACCTAAGGGTTAACTCTCCTCAAATTGACAGCTGCTGTGTCACTTCAGCTGTTTTAGTTTATGATCTATCACAGGATCATCGGGTGAGAGTTGCTGCGCTACTTCTAAGACCTTAATTGCATCGTTTGGGTGCTCATCTTGATGCTTGATTGCAACATCAATTAGCGGTTGCACATCAATCGCATCTTTTTGCTCTTGCATATGCTCAGCTTTTTCTTCAGCTAAAATTGTATGCGCGGTGCTCAGTAAGGCTAAACGATGTGGCGAACTCTTGTTTGCCTTATTTAGACGACGATAATAGTCTTCTTTAAAGCGCAGCGTTTTGGTTTGCTGGCGGAATTGGGCTATATCAACTTGCTGGTGGCTAATAAAATCAACAGCAACATCTTTATAAAAGCCAAACTTATTTAAATATGTTGCATGAACACTATGGCCCATACCAAACACGCGTAAGTGGGTTAGTTGTGGGTAACGTTTAGCATGAGCTCGGTCGATGCGATTCGTTGGGTCGTAAATAATATAACCCTTTGCATGGCCTAAATCTAAATCGTGGTAGTCACCGTTCCAATTAAATTTTTGCGCGATGTCGGTACTTGAACGATCATCCCATGGCGCTTTTTCTTTATTTTTTGTGCTAACTGGGTGAAAGAGTAAAACCTTGTCTAGCTTTAATAGATTGGCAAAGGCGCCAACGGCAAAGCCTCCTCGACTCAATCCATAACCTAACCGCTCTTTGAACCCGCCAATCAGTGGTGCTAGCTGTTCAATAAAAAACAACAGGTTACGGTGCCTAAACCAGTTGCTAATGCCTAAATGTTGAAAGGCGATGATATTCACATCTTGCTTTTTCGCGAGCTTATAAGCCCAAGGCGAAAAATCATCAGTGATATCATGTTCTTGATAATTTGTTCCAGCAGGAGAGAAGGTAATTAGCAGGGGCTTATTGGCATCAATGATATGGTATTTCACATAAACATCACCGAGCAAATCACCACCAGTCATAGGAACAAGGCTTTGTTGCTCATCGCGTGGCAGGTTGGTCCATTCCTCTAACCAATACAATAATTTCATACATCCCCCACGTTACCTCTAAAATAAAGGGGCAAAATTATAGCAAAAATAGCAGCTAATTAAAAATGGCCGCTACTTTATATGCTTATCGCTCGCTCATTGCGATGATCTGTTGCCAGTCATGTTCGGTGACAGGCATTACTGACAATCGGCCGCCTTTTTTAAGAGCGATTTCGGTAATTGACTCATTGGCTTTAATCGCCTGCAGGCTAACTAGCTTTTTAAGGTGTGCTTGATATTGCACATCGACTACAAACCAGCGCGGGTTATCAGCAGTTGCTTTCGCATCGTAGTAATCGCTATTTAAATCAAACTGTGTTGGGTCGGCATAAGCTTCGCGAGTCACCGTAGCGATACCTGCAACACCCACTTGCTTACAACTTGAATGATAAATCATTACCAAGTCACCATGCTTGATACCATCGCGAAGAAAGTTGCGGGCTTGATAATTACGCACGCCATCCCACATAGAGGTTTGCTCAGGGGCGTTTTTTAGATCATCAATTGAAAATGCATCGGGTTCGGTTTTAAAAAGCCAATAAGCCATAATGAGGTGCTCTTACAAAGATTTACTTCCAATTAGTCTATAGTATCATTAAACGCTTGTCGGGATTGAGGATAAATAAATGAGCCAAGTATTAGATGACCTACTGTCATTAATGTCGTTAGAAGAGATTGAGCAAGGCTTGTATCGCGGGCAAAGCCAAGATTTAGGATTTAGAGCTGTATTCGGTGGTCAAGTAATGGGCCAAGCTCTATCTGCCGCAAAAGAAACATTACCACAAGGGCGTATTGTTCACTCTTTACACTCTTACTTTTTGCGCCCAGGTGATGCTGCAAAGCCGATTGTCTATGATGTAGAAAATATCCGTGATGGTAAAAGTTTTAGTACTCGCCGTGTAAAAGCAATTCAATATGGTAAGCCGATTTTTTACATGACAGCTTCTTTCCAAGGTGAAGAAGAGGGCTTATCACATCAAGCGCAGATGCCTGATGTACCACAGCCTGAAGAATTAAAGTCATCGCTTGAATTTTACCAAGCAAATGCAGAGCTTATTCCTGAACCAATTCGAAATAAATTCATCCGAGAAGTACCAATTGAAATGCGTCCTGTGACCTTTCATAACCCATTCAAACCACAAGTGATGGAGCCAGTTAAGCATATTTGGTTTAAAGCTAATGGTGAGATGCCTGACGATCAGCGTATTCATAATTACTTACTTGCGTACGCATCTGACTTTGAATTTTTACCAACTGCATTACAGCCACACGGCGTATCGTTTATGCAGCCGAATATGCAGGTTGCAACAATTGACCATGCAATGTGGTTTCACCGCCCGTTTAGACTAGACGATTGGATTTTATATTCGATTGATAGCCCAAGTGCGAGCTCTGGTCGTGGTTTGGTGCGAGGTCAGTTCTTTGACCGTCAAGGCAATTTAGTTGCCTCAACGATCCAAGAAGGGGTCATGCGTCAGCGTTAATCTTTTGTGTGCTGAGCTTGGCTTTGCACTATATCGTCAATTGACTGCCAGACCCGTGCTGGCAGCAATGCTTTAAGATATAAATACACTTCACACAGTTCATTGCTACCCGTTAAGCCTTGCTCTGTTTCGGTAATTAGCTTTTGCTCTCGCAAGCTTGAAATAAAACCAATAAGTACTTTTTTGTCGAAGAACTCAGGGGTTTTAATGCCGTGCAAGGTACCTAAGCGCTCTGCTAACACTTGGCTTTCGTGTTCAAGTTCTTCACGCTCAATACCACTGCTAGTTTGAATAAAACCAACCACGATAGCGTAGCGTTGTAGTGTTAAACTTAAGGCGCGACCGAGCATTTCGAGTTTCGCTAAACAGTCGTTGCTGTTTGTGATCTTGATATTATCGCCATCAATTTCAATCAGGTCTTGATCAACGAAGCTTGCGAGTACGCGAGTAATGTAGTTTTCATCTAACTCATGCAAGAACCACTCTTTGGCAAACAGTGGGTAAAAACGTGCGATCAAGGCTTGGCAATCAGCCATGGTAGTTTGATGTGCTTTGAATAAATGCAGCGCCAATAAGCTCGGTACTGCAAATAAGTGCAACACGTTATTACGGTAGTAGTTGAATAGTGTTTTTTCTTTATCGTTAATCGCGATAATTTCGCCAAACTCATCACTGATCACATCAAACTTATTAAGTTTAAGTGCATGCTCTAGCAGCTGCTCGGCGCTTTCGTCTGGTGTGGTCACCTTTTCGCTGTAGCTTGCGCTTCGCTGTAAATGTAAATAAAACTCAAGCTGAGCAATCAGCTTAGGTTTACTTAACGCGTGTTTATCATTTACCAGTAATATCATCGCAAGTAGATTCACTGCATTGAGTGCAGCGGCGCTATTAATATTAACCATTACCTTATCAGCGAGGTTAGCGACTTGTGGTCCAAGCCATTGTGGCTTTTGCACGTCGGTTGGGTGGATCGACTCTCGCCAATCAGGTTGTTGATCATTGAGATATTGGTTTATTGATATAGGGTCGCCAAAGTTTAAATAACCACGACCATAGTTTTTAAGGTTTTTAATTGCTTTAAAGATACCTAATACCGACTCACCTTTTTTATCGTTACCGGCAAGCTCTTTTAAGTAAGTATTAATTTCCATTACGTGCTCATAACCAATGTATACAGGCACAATTGAAATAGGGCGGTCTATGCCACGTAACATGGCTTGTAATGTCATGGCGAGCATACCTGTTTTTGGCGGTAACAAGCGACCAGTACGGCTACGACCACCTTCAGTGTAAAACTTTACTGAATAGCCTTTGATAAATAACTGGCTCAGGTACTCTTTAAATACTGACGAATACAATTTATTGCCCGCGAATGAGCGGCGAATAAAGAAAGCACCACTGCGACGGAAAATCCCCCCTGCCGGGAAGAAGTTTAAGTTGATACCTGCAGCGATATGTGGCGGAACTAAGCCTAAATGGTAAATAGAATAGGTCAGCAATAAGTAATCCATATGCGATCGGTGACATGGCATATAGATAATCTCGTGGCCTTTATCTGTAAGCTCATGCACCTGCTCAGAAAATTTAATATCAATCCCGTTATAAAGCTTATTCCACAGCCAAGTTAAAATACGGTCTGCAACACGAATGGTGGCATCGCTGTAATTGGCGGCAATCTCATCAAGTAGCTTCAGCGCATTTTGGCGAGCTTGTTCTTGGCTGATGTTTTTTTCTTTCGCTTCTATTTGAATTGCTTTTTTTATTGTTGGTGAGGCAAGTAGCGAATTAAATAACTGCTCACGTGATGGCATTTTCGGGCCTGTCGCTGCCAATTTTTGGCGACGAAAGTGTACGCGGGCTACACGTAAAAGCTTATGTGGTAGTTCATCAACCTCAGCTTTTTCATTGACCAATAAAGATAAATCGAGTGGCTGACTAAAGCGAATAAAGTTATCGCGCCCAGAAAATAGCAACACAAAGAACTTACGAAACCAGCTGGGTGTTAATGAATGAGACACCAAAGTACCTAAACCTGGCTTTTCTTTACCCGGATTACGACCCCATAAAATCGTCACCGGGATCACTTGGACGTTTTTCTCACCTGATTGCATCAGGTGGTCAATAATTTGTTTGCCTTGCTGCAGGGCATTGCTTGGTTTGCTTTTATTACCAAATAGCGGTGGTGGGTTTTGAATACCGATAAAGCGATCAAGTTCTGCATTACCTAATAACTGCTCTTCGGTCGGGTTAGGTAAGCCGTATTTTTTACATACCCTTGCCAGTGCCGCTAAATCAGAGCGTGCATTTAGCCTAACAATATAAAAAGTAGGGTTGGCTGGGTTTAGGTTGTATTGTTCAATCGGATTTTCTGGCAGCACCTTACTTTTTACAAACAAGCGGTTCATACCGGCAGAAATGAAATTTAAACAACGATTAATGATACGCATCAACTCACCAAAGTTATTAGTAGATATTAAATAGACCGAGTCTGGTCAAAAATAAGCGACATAGAATAACAATTATTAACTGGACTGACCATTTAAAAGCGATTTTCTAGCCTCTTTACTCGCACAAGTATAATTTAAAGGCGCTAATGTTATTGATAAAGTTCGAAAATTAAACAAAATTTAATTTAGACCTTTGAGATTTTCAAAATAGTTGTTGCATTTATCACCAATCTATCTATAATACGCAGGCTTTCAAAATTCCCTCGGGAACTTGGAAGGAAAGATTAAGCTTGGATTTCAAGCTAATAAACAGGAATTCCGATTTGGAATTCATCGTAGATATAAGAAAGCAGCCGACATCTTAGTTATTAAGATTGTTTCGGTCGTTTTTTTATGCTCTTTTTAAATGCTCTTTATATTGAGGTTTAAGAATGTCAAATCAACGCATTCGTATTCGCCTAAAAGCTTTTGACCACCGTTTGATTGACCAATCAACGGCGGAAATCGTGGAAACTGCGAAACGCACTGGCGCACAAGTACGTGGTCCAATCCCACTACCTACACGCTTTGAACGTTTTACTGTACTAACTTCACCGCACGTTAACAAAGACGCGCGTGATCAGTACGAAATCCGCACCCATAAACGTCTGATCGACATCGTAGAACCAACTGACAAGACTGTTGACGCTCTAATGCGTTTAGATCTTGCTGCTGGTGTTGATGTTCAAATCAGCCTGGGTTAATCGGAAGATTAGAGAGGTTTTAGGAAAATGGCATTAGGTCTAGTCGGTCGTAAAGTGGGTATGACACGTATCTTCACTGAAGATGGTGTATCTATCCCTGTGACAGTTATCGAAGCGACACCTAACCGCATTGCTCAGATCAAATCTGAAGCAACTGACGGTTATAACGCGCTTCAAGTAACCGCAGGCACTAAAAAAGCAAGCCGTGTAAACAAAGCAGCAGCGGGTCACTTCGCTAAAGCTGGTGTTGAAGCGGGTCGCGGTCTGTGGGAATTCCGCCTAAATGGTGGTGAAGGCGATTTTGAAGTAGGCGCTGAGCTTACTGTTGAATTATTCAACGAAATCAACAAAGTTGACGTAACCGGTACTTCTAAAGGTAAAGGTTTCCAAGGTGGTGTTAAGCGCTGGAACTTCAGCATGCAAGACGCTACTCACGGTAACTCTCTATCTCACCGTGCTCCTGGTTCAATCGGTCAAAACCAATCACCTGGTAAGGTGTTTAAAGGTAAGAAAATGGCCGGTCACATGGGTGCTGAGCGTGTAACGACTCAAAACTTAGAACTAGTTCGCGTTGACGCTGAGCGTAACTTGCTTTTAGTTAAAGGTGCAGTACCTGGCGCTATCGGCGGTGACGTTATCGTTAAACCAGCTGTTAAAGCATAAGTCCTGGAGATTTAGTGATGGAATTAGCAATTAAAGACGCTTCTGGCGCTCTTGAAGTTTCTGAAGCTACTTTTGGACGTGAGTTTAACGAAGCATTAGTACACCAAGTAGTTGTTGCTTACGCAGCAGGTGCTCGTCAAGGTACTCGTGCTCAGAAGACACGTTCTGAAGTTAGCGGTGGTGGTAAAAAACCATGGTCTCAAAAAGGTACTGGCCGTGCACGTGCTGGTACAATTCGTAGCCCAATTTGGCGTTCAGGTGGCGTTAGCTTCGCAGCTAAACCACAAGATCACAGCCAAAAAGTAAACCGTAAAATGTACCGCGGTGCGATCAAAAGCATCTTATCTGAATTAGTTCGTCAAGAGCGTTTAATCGTTGTTGAGCAGTTTGGTCTTGAAGCACCAAAAACTAAAGAACTAGTTGCTAAGCTTAAAGAACTTGAGCTTAAAGATGTTCTAATCGTGACTGAAGAAGTAGATGAGAATCTTTTCTTATCGGCACGTAACCTATACAAGGTTGACACGCGTGATGTAGCTGGTATCGATCCTGTAAGCCTAATCGCTTTCGATAAGGTACTTATTACAGCTGCTGCTGTTAAGCAACTTGAGGAGGCGCTAGCATGATCCGTGAAGAACGTCTTTTAAAAGTGATCCTTGCTCCACACATCTCTGAAAAAAGCACTATCGCTGCTGAAGAGAACAACACGATTGTTTTCAAAGTAGCTTCTGATGCAACTAAAGCTGAAATCAAAGCTGCAGCAGAAAAGCTTTTTGAAGTAGAAGTAACTGGTGTTCGCACACTAAACGTTAAGGGTAAAACAAAACGTACTGGCATGCGTTTCGGTCGTCGTTCAGACTGGAAGAAAGCTTACGTTACTCTTAAAGAAGGTAGCGAGCTAGACTTTGTCGGCGGCGCCGAGTAATAAGGGGAGTTAGAATTATGGCACTTCAAAAGTGTAAACCAACTTCTGCGGGTCGTCGTCACCTGGTTAAAGTGGTTAACCCAGATCTACATAAGGGTAAACCTTACGCACCACTACTAGAGAAAAACTCTAAGTCTGGTGGTCGTAATAACAAAGGTCGTATCACGGTTCGTCACATCGGTGGTGGTCATAAGCATCATTACCGTGTAATCGACTTTAAACGCACTAAAGATGGCATTCCAGCTGTTGTTGAGCGTCTAGAGTATGATCCAAACCGTAGCGCAAACATCGCTCTTGTATTATATGCAGACGGTGAGCGTCGTTACATTATTGCACCTAAAGGCTTAAAAGCTGGTGATTCAATCCAATCTGGTATTGATGCACCAATCAAAGCTGGTAACACGTTACCAATGCGTAACATGCCTGTAGGTTCGACTGTTCACAACGTAGAATTAAAACCAGGTAAAGGCGCGCAAATCGCACGTTCTGCTGGTGCATACGTTCAAATCCTTGCTCGTGAAGGTCAATACGTAACTCTACGTCTTCGTTCTGGCGAAGTTCGTAAAGTTCCAGCTGACTGTCGCGCAACACTTGGTGAAGTAGGCAACTCTGAGCATATGCTTCGTTCACTAGGTAAAGCTGGTGCAAATCGCTGGCGTGGTATCCGTCCGACAGTTCGTGGTGTTGCCATGAACCCGGTAGATCACCCGCACGGTGGTGGTGAAGGTCGTACATCTGGTGGTCGTCATCCTGTGTCTCCATGGGGTAAGCCGACTAAAGGTGCTAAGACACGTAAGAACAAGCGTACTGATAAATTTATCGTACGTCGTCGTACTAAATAATAGTTGAGGAATAGCCATGCCACGTTCTCTCAAGAAAGGTCCTTTTATTGACCTACACTTGCTGAAGAAGGTAGAGAAAGCGTTGGAAAGCGGTGACAAGAAGCCAATTAAAACTTGGAGCCGTCGTTCAATGATCATACCTAACATGATCGGATTGACCATCGCTGTCCATAATGGTCGTCAGCACGTTCCTGTGTTCATCACAGACGAAATGATCGGTCACAAACTAGGTGAATTTGCACCAACTCGTACTTACCGCGGTCACGCTGCGGATAAGAAAGCGAAGAAACGTTAAGAGGGGAATGATAAATGCAAGCATTAGCTAAACATAAATTCGCCTCTGGTTCGGCGCAAAAAGCACGTCTAGTTGCAGATCAGATCCGCGGACTTCCGGTTGATCGCGCTCTAGAAATCCTGGCGTACAGCCCTAAAAAAGCGGCTGTATTAGTTAAAAAAGTACTTGAGTCTGCTATTGCTAACGCAGAGCATAACGAAGGTGCTGACATTGATGAGCTTCGTGTAACTACGATCTTTGTGGACGATGGTCCAACAATGAAGCGTATTATGCCACGTGCTAAAGGACGCGCAGACCGCATCCTTAAGCGTACAAGCCACATCACTGTTGTGGTTTCAGATAGCTAGGAGTATAAGTAATGGGACAAAAAGTTCATCCTACTGGTATTCGCCTAGGTATCTCTAAACCTTGGGTTTCTACCTGGTACGCGAATTCAAAAGATTTCTCTGATCAGCTTTTTGGCGATCACAAAGTACGTACTTTCCTTACTAAGGAATTAAAAGCGGCTTCTGTGTCTAAAATCGTTATCGAGCGTCCAGCTAAATCTATCCGTGTAACAATTCACACAGCTCGTCCTGGTGTTGTTATCGGTAAAAAAGGCGAAGACGTTGAAAAACTACGTCAAGCAGTAACTAAGATTGCAGGTGTTCCGGCTCAGATTAATATCGCTGAAGTTCGTAAGCCTGAACTTGATGCACAACTAGTAGCTGACGGTATTGCGTCACAGCTAGAGCGTCGTGTTATGTTCCGTCGCGCTATGAAGCGTTCGGTACAAAATGCAATGCGCATTGGTGCAAAGGGTATCAAAGTTGAAGTTAGCGGTCGTCTTGGCGGTGCTGAGATCGCACGTTCAGAATGGTATCGTGAAGGTCGTGTACCTCTACATACTCTTCGTGCTGATATCGACTACGCAACTTCTGAAGCCTTAACCACTTATGGTATCATTGGTGTTAAAGTTTGGATCTTCAAAGGCGAAGTTATTGGTGGTTTACCACTAGTACAAGAGCAAGAGAAGCCAGCTAAACGCGCGCCAAAGAAAGCCAAAAAAAGTGCTAAGTAGAGGTAGCGAGTAATGTTACAGCCAAAACGTACAAAATTCCGTAAAATGCACAAAGGCCGCAACCGCGGTTTAGCGCAAAACGGTAACAAAGTAAGCTTCGGTACTTTCGGTTTGAAAGCTACTGGCCGTGGCCGTATGACTGCTCGTCAAATCGAAGCAGCTCGTCGTGCTATGACACGTCACGTAAAGCGTCAAGGTAAAATCTGGATTCGTGTATTCCCAGATAAGCCAATTACGAACAAACCATTAGAAGTTCGTATGGGTAAAGGTAAAGGTTCTGTTGAATATTGGGTTGCTGAAATTCAACCTGGTAAAGTACTTTACGAAATGGAAGGTGTTTCTGAAGAGCTTGCTCGTGAAGCATTTAACCTTGCAGCGCGTAAATTACCATTCACAACAACTTTCGTAACTCGGACGGTGATGTAATGAAAGCTAGCGAACTAAAAGACAAAAGCGTAGAAGAGCTAAATGCTGAACTTCTAGGACTTCTTCGTGAGCAGTTCAACCTGCGCATGCAAGCAAGCACTGGTCAGTTAGCTCAGACACACACGCTAAGAACAGTACGTCGCGATATCGCGCGTGTAAAAACAGTTATTAACCAGAAGGCAGGTCAATAATGAGCGATAAAATCCGTACTCTTCAAGGCCGTGTAATCAGCGACAAGATGGATAAATCTTTCACTGTTGCTATCGCACGTTACGTGAAGCATCCAGTATATGGTAAATTCATCAAACGTACGACTAAACTACACGTACATGACGAAAACAACACAGCTCAAACTGGTGACGTAGTTACTATTTCTGAGTGTGCTCCTATTTCTAAGACTAAGTCTTGGACTTTAGTAGACGTTGTTGAGCGTCCAAAGAAAGCTTAATTTTTAATTAAGTTTCCTTACTAAAAAGCCCCGGCATCTGCTGGGGCTTTTTGTTTTAAAAAATAGCTGGAAGCTGTCAGACGTCAGATTAGATCGAGAAGGGGCTTTCATTTCAGTATAAGAAAAGTTACTTCAGGATAAACTGGATTTAGTTTGTCCTAGCACCTTCAATCATTTCCCCAGCGCTTTATCTATTTCTTCTCTTAACCGTGGGCCTTTTAGGTTTTCAGCCATGATTTCGGCAACTTTTGTATTGCTACTATTTTCAAGAGCGGTAATTCGTTCTGCTAAATCACTGGCATAACTATTATTGCCGTCTCTTGTGGCACGAAAAAATTGGCCGATGAGGGCTGTGGCAGAAATATTGCGAACATAATCATTATCGTCAGTTTGTAACAGTTTTTGAAAATGCTCAGCGAGCTTAGTTGAGACATTATTTTGGCGAGATAAATTCTCTAAAGTACTGACACGAATCTTAGGATCATTCGTGTATTCGCTAATGCTTATCATGGCATCGATTACTGCATTTGCTTGGCTGTCGTCCAAGTCGCGTCTGAGCATGCCTAGGGTCATTTTTAGTTGCCCGTAGGCTGCTAAGCGCTCATTTTCGGACTTACTTAAATTGAGTAAGGTAGCAAGAGCTTCATTTATTGAGTTGTCGGCATATTGTGGGTCTGCTTTGATGCGTTCGCGGTAGTCATCAGGTAAATTACTTAGCCAGCCAAGCGCCGGATTTCTTTTTTCGATTTCGACTCGTCGCTCTTTTTCTTGCTGTTCCATTGCTTGTTTAACTAATGAGGCAAGTCGCTCAGGATCAATTGTAGGCGCTTTATTTTCAAGCTCGTGAATGCGTGTTTCGAGATCTAAAATGTAGCCATGTAAGGCGACTAGATTTTCTCTGTCTTGCTCTGGGATGGCCAACTCTTTTAAGTTAGGTTTTGCTTGCTGAATAACTACAGGCTTGTCAGTCGGGTTTGATGTTGTATAGCTATAAATTGATAAGCCCAGTGCAATGCTTGCAAATGCCAGCGCAGTATTCCCTTGCCAAGTCGACATATCACATCATCCAAGTTGCTTTGTAATATCAGCAGATTAAAACAAGCTATTTGTATTATCAAATACTTATGATGATAAAAATAAAAAGCGCAGCTAGTTAGCTGCGCTTTGAAATAGAGTTTATATCGATTAATGGGCTTTTGCGTATGCTTCAGCTTTTTGCCATACACGTAGCATATTGCCACTTAAAATCTTTTTGATGTCTTTATCACTATAACCACGGTCCATTAGACCTTGCACAAGGTTAGGATAGCTAGATACATCTTTTAAGCCAGTAGGTAGAGAGTCGCCTACACCATCGTAATCTGAGCCAATCCCCACATAATCGATACCAATTAGCTCAACTACATGGTCAATGTGATCAAGTACTTGTTCTAAGCTTGCAAATGGAAACGGGTTTTTAGCGCGATAAGCAGCATCAAAATCTTTGCTTAGCTTAGTACCGTCTTTTTTCTTTTCAGCCTTTGCTGATTTAAGTTGATCGTACCAAGAGCCTGCTTTTGCTGTAACAAAGCTTGAACCGAAGTTAATTTGAATAACACCACCATTCTTTTTAAGAGCTAACAGCATGTCGTCATTCATATTACGCTCAAAGCCAGGAGTGTATTTACGCAGTGACGAGTGTGAAGCAATCACGGGTACTTTCGAGATTTCCATCACTTGGTAAAACGCATCATCAGAAATATGCGATACATCAACCAGCATACCAATGTTGTTCATTTCTTTTACTAGCTCTTTACCGAATGGGCTAAGGCCTTTCCACTTACGACGAATATCATAAGATGAATCAGAAATGTGGTTACTCTGCGAGTGAGCTAGCGTGATGTAACGTACGCCACGCTCATAAAAGTGCTTAAGGTTTTTAATGTCGCCTTCGATAGGTGAGCCGTTTTCCATGCCCATAGCAATCGACATTTTACCTTGTTTAAACTGCTCTTTAATATCGGCAGTTGAGTCAGCAATAGCGAATTTACTTGGTGCGCGTTGCACAATCGCTTCCATAGAATCGATTAGCTGATTTGCTAATTGATAGCTTTTACCTTTGCCTTCAAATTCTAGGTTTGCAGGAATGTAAATTGACATGAAAGGAGCGTTCAAACCACCTTGCACAGCACGCGGATAATCAAAATCACCGTCGCTTGTAGCTTTGGTTACGTCAGCCCACTTGTTATGAATACGGTAAGGCACATCGATATGGGTATCGATTAAAATAGTGTCTTTTGCTAGTTTAATGGCTTTATCTGATGCAGTAACCTGATCTGCATTTGCTTGACCAATTAAGGCCAAAGAAACTGCGGCAACCAGTGAGCTTAGTTTTTTCATTTTTTAATGGCTCTTTAAGTTAAAAAGCCATTGTGAAGGGTTACAGTGTAACTTACAAGTTTAGTCGTTAAACGACGCTTGGTACTCTGGGTCAGCTTGTAGAGCAATGAATTCAGCTTTGGATATAATCGTAACTGACTCATGTAACTCAGAAAAAAACACCATGGCTTCACCATTTTTAAGCTGTTGATGAACCTGCGCTACTTTGCTTTCAATGCTAAATTCTTGTTCGCCGTAATCAGTGCCCTCACGTAAAACATAACTTTCGATTAAATTATACAGAGTCTCTTTATCGAGGCGTTCGTGGGGAATGATCATAACTGCTCTTTTTTAACTAATTGTTGAAAATACTCAGGCACAATTCGTTCAAGCCAATATTCGGGCTTAAAAGGGTTTTTACCGCTAATAAATCCGACATGGCCCCCTTGTTCTGAGATGCGCAGCGTAACATGTTCACTCACATCTAAGCTATCTGGCACGGCTTTTATTGATAACATCGGGTCATCTTTGGCGTGCACAATCAGCGTAGGTGTTGCAATGCTTTTTAAAAATGGTTTTGCACTCGCTTGCTGATAGTAATCTTCAGCACCGGCAAAGCCATGCAATGGTGCCGTGAGCATATTATCGAATTGCCATAAGTCATCAATCGCCATGAGCTTTTCTGGCGTTAGGCTAATTTGCTGTTCGATTTGTGGTAGCTTTCTTTGCATCGACTTTTTCATACGGTCGAGTAAATACTTTTGATAAATCTTACCTAAGCTTTTACGAATAACTTCGCAAGATGATGACAAGTCAAATGGTGCAGACACAACGGCTGCGCCAGTTAAGTTTGATTTAGTACCTTGCTCACCTAAATACTTTGCCAGTACATTACCACCTAACGAAAAGCCCACGGCAAATAACGGGCGTTTTGGAAACTTGCTCTTCAGGTGGTTGATGAAAAAGCGCAGGTCTTCGGTTTCACCGCTGTGATAAGCACGTGCTAAACGGTTAACTTCGCGCGAGCAGTTTCGAAAATGCATCAATACAACAGCAAAGCCTTGTTGTTTAAGCTTTTTCATCATGCCTTTAGCATAAAAGCTGTTTATATTGCCTTCTAAACCATGCAATACAATAGCGAGGGGTGCTTGCTCGTTATGAGGTGTTGCCCAAGCCAGTTCTAAAAAGTCGCCATCTGGAGTATCGATTGTCGATAAGTCGTAGCGTGTATTATGAAAAGGGCGAAAAAAGCGCGGCATTATGGTTTGTAAATGGCGATTGCGCATCCACCACGCAGGCTTAAACTCAGGTAACATAGCTGACACTTTCGAAACAAAATAAGCGCCTATTGTAGCAAGTTTTTGCTTTTTGAGAACCGCTACAAGATTTTAGCTAGCTGCAAATAAAAAGCCCCTAAACAATAAATTGGATAGGGGCTTTGTGCGTCGTGCTTAATTCTTACTTAGGAACTTCTGCGTCGTGTATTTTCTTAATAAAGAAACCAACATAGAAAAGGCATAAAACGATAACAACTGCCAAAATGCCGAATGACATAAATAAAACTGGGTCGCTAAAAAAATCTCTGAAGAATACGTTCATGGTTGTGCCTCCTAATGTCTATGAGTTAATCATAGGCTGGCTTGAGGGCGACTGATATGATCCAGATCAAGCTATTTTCCTGATGCTAAATAAGCCGATTTAATAGTTGATTTGGATCAAGTTTATTGGGGGAGTTCGGAGCTTTCAGACATGGGAGAGGGGGAATTTCTACGCATATGACAAATGTCGCTTGCTTGAGGCTAATTAGGGATTTGTCTCGCTAGGAGCTAGGAGCTCCTATGCTAACTCACTTCTAACATGCTTTAAGTAGGCTTGTAGGCTTTCTTGCCATAGGACTAATGCGTCGGTTAGTGATTCCTTTAAAGGCTTGTTGTCGAGCAGTTTACGCTCGATTTTCTTAAGCTCTAAACCATAGCGGTTAAAGCCTAGTTGTAAAGCCGTGCTGGCTTGGCGGTGCAGTAGCTTGATGCACTGCTCTTTATCGTCCTCGACGAGCTGTTGGCAGCGGATTAGTTTGTTTCTGGCTGACAATACAAACTCGTTGTAAATCGATGACACTTCATCTTCACTGAATGAGCAGACAAGAGTCGCTGCGGCTGTTTCATCATAGAGTGTATCGCGCAGCTCAACAGCAATGCTTGCTGCTTGATTACTTTGTGAGTCACTAAGTGCTTGGCGTAGTTTTTGTTGCTTAATTGGTTTGCCAACAATGTCTTTGATGCCAAGTGCTAAGTATTCTTTTATTTCATCAGGGCTAAGGCTCGCGGTGAACGCTAACACCGGGGTTCGCTGGTTTAAATGGTCGATATTTTTTAGCTTTTTCAGCACTTCTTGGCCTGTTAAGTCAGGCAAATTCATATCGAGTAACACCACATCAAAATGATGTTTTTGCATTAGTTCAATGGCACTAGTACCATCTTTTGCAAGCTTAATCTTGTGCTCGTCATCGGCCATAAATTCAATGGCAATTTTTTGGTTTAAGTCGAGGTCTTCAACTAATAACACGTCTAGGCCAGTAACATAATCTTTTGATTGGTGGCGCTGCTCAACAAGACTAAGCTCGCCAATGGCAAGCGGAATATCAAAGCTGAAAGTACTGCCTTTATTAAGTTCACTCTCAATATTGAGCTTGCTGCCTAACTTTTCCAGTAAACGGCTGGTGATTGCTAAGCCAAGGCCTGTACCACCTTTTTCTTTACCTGCGCTGCTTTGAACATAAGGTTCTGTTAGGTATGCAATTTCTTCATCTTCAATACCAGGCCCAGAATCTATGACGCTGATACGAACAAGGTGATCTAATTGCCCTTCATTGAGCAGTTTTACTTGGATTTTGACTGCACCTTGGTCGGTAAATTTAATCGCATTACCTACTAAGTTAATAATAACTTGTCTGAGTTTTTGTTGGTCGCAGTAATAACATGCTTGATCGGGCAAGTTGTATATAAGTTCAAACTTTAAATGTTTTTGCTCTGCTAAAGGGCTGAGTAAAAGGCACAGGTTATTGAGCCAGGTTTTAAACTCGACGTCTTCTTCGTAGAGCGCTTCATCACGCTGATCAAGGCTGGCGTAATCGAGTACTTTATCTACCAGTAAGTTTAGCGACTCAGCTGAGTTAATTATTGCTTCACAATAAGGTTTGTCACGTGGGTCACTCGACTGGTTCATGATTAGCTGTGCACTACCCAAAATGCCATTTAACGGCGTACGTATTTCATGGCTGATAGTTGATAGGAATAAACCACGAATTTCTAAGTCTTTATGAGCTTTTTCAGCTAACTGATTGAGGTTTTGTTCGCGGCGTTCATTACATAATAGTGCCATACCAGTTGCATAAAACATCGGCGCAATAACACCATTAATAAATAAAGTGATACTAAACCAATCCGCTGACAATAAGCTTGCTGTTGTGACATCTCCCATCATTAAGGTTCGGCCTGTAAATATAGCCAGAATAATGCTGAGAATTAAAATGTAGACAATACTGCCATTAGGGTAACTTTTACGGCCATTTTGAATAAATAATGCCAGTAAAAACAAGGCTTCAACTATATGCTGAAGATCAGAAACCAAGATTCGACTACGTAACTCTGCGCTATCAGTGGCAAGGTAAATCATGGTAATCGCGAGCACCACCGTTATCGCAACAAAGGTTTTAAAGCCAACGCATTTGGCATTTAAAAATTGGCAAATCGCAAGTACATGAATAATGGAAGCACTAAAGAGTAGGGTGTTTGCGATAGCAACACTGGCAATATTATTGATATGACCATGCAATGCAAAACTCATTACCGATGCAAACATCACTAGAGGGTAGAAAATATAGAGTAAGGTGCCCGGAGTATTATTATTGGTTCGCCATGTAAGGTAATTGAGAAGAGTCATCACTGCCATCATGGCAGCACTGGCGTAATATAAAGTGGCTGAGTCGAGCATTGTATTTCCGGTGTTTTGCAATCAGTTTGAGCATAAAGTCAATTACAGTGTTTAGCAACCAGAAACAAAAACAGACGCGGCTGCGTCTGTTTTAACTTGTAGGATGTTTTGTTTAGTTTAGCGAATTTCGTCTGGAATATTCTGCTGTGCCCAAGACAATAGCTCGATACGGTTACGACATTTAGTTTTTCTAAATGCACTATATAAGTGAGTTTTAACTGTATGTGGGCTGATGCTTAAGTCTTCAGCAATTTCTTTATTCTTCGAACCTTTACTCATTAGTGAGATAATTGCTTTTTCACGTTTAGTAAGTTTAACCGGTTCGATGTCACCATCTGTCAATTTGTGGAGTGCGTCTTTATTGAACTGCAACATACGATTTAGTGCATTACACATGATGTCGCGGCGATACCATAGTTGATCTTCAAGTAATAAACGAATGCCTTTCATTAACACATCAGCATTATCTGTTGTGTAAAACACACCACGAATACCACTTAATAGAGCACGGTTTGCAAGTTCAGGGTTTTCATCTAGGTTAAACAGTACGATATCGCATTTTAATCGTAAATTAACTAGCTGCTCTTTTAACTTGCCCCACGGATCTGTGCTTGACGTTTCAATAAATAACAAGCGTGTTCCTTCTGGTACTTCAGAGATATCAGTACCAGATGTCACTGCCAGTCCTTGTGTTTTTAACAATGGCTCTAATACGTTAATGCCAATAGTGTTAATTGGCTCTGGATCTAATAATAAAAAGGCTGAACTACTCATATATATACACTCTTGAATAAAGTTGACAGTTAAATCCTATCACGCAATCCACCCCTTTCGTATTAGAAATTTCTGAGAGTTGTGCAGGAAAAGTACAGTTTGTGTCTGTTTTGTGTCAAAAATTACAGTTAGTTAACTAATCGCAATATGTTAACTAACTGATATATATTCATTATAGCTAAAAATAATATATTTGTTCTACTTTTTACAGTTGTTTACATATCAAAGTATTAGATTGCTGTTTTTTTCTTGTCCTGATATGGAGGCCAGCCCATTTCTTTACCTGCTAACATGTGTAGGTGTATATGGTACACAGTTTGTCCGCCGTGGTCATTACAGTTCATTACGACGCGAAATCCGTCTTCACTAAAGCCAAATTGTTTAGCGAGTTTTGCAGCAACTACATATAAGTGACCGACTAAAGCTGAATTTTCTTCTGTAACATCATTAATCGTCGCTATTGGTGTTTTTGGAATGATCAACACATGAAAAGGGGCTTGTGGGTTAATATCTTTAAAAGCTAAAGATAGATCGTCCTCATAAACAATATCAGCTGGGATCTCTCGGTTAATAATCTTTGTAAAAATAGTCTCTTGGCTCATACTTAGCTCTCTTATAAATGTGGTTAAATGACCGCCCACTAATGACAAACTTTATTTGCAGTGTCAAACTGAAACTGCCGCAAGTTGAACAACCAAGGAGTGAACATGCGTAAGTTAGTATTACTGAGTAGTGCGTTAATGCTATTTAATAGTTTCAGCAGTGTAGCTGAGACTATTCACTTTCCCGAAGAGTTTGTACCCTTACAAGTTGGAGAGCGCCTAATTGAACAGTCGTTTTTCAGTCGTGTTGACGATGTTGAGCTTGCCCCTGGTACTTACCAAGTGAAGATGAAATATACCGATCTTTACGAGCAAGGTTATGATGACCATCAAGTTGTTGAGTCAGAGCCATTTTGGGTTGAGCTTACGGTAGAGAGTGGCAAAGACTATGACCTAGTGTTTAATCGTGCCAGTAATGCTGTTGCGGCAGAAGTGTTTGCTGAATCACCGCAAGTGAGCTTAAAAGCCAAGGGCAGTGAACTTGCTGTGCCGCTATCGATAGTGAGCTATCGTGCAGCTAGCGCGCCTGTACAAGCTGTAGCCAGTGCCCCAGTTGCTGTTACAAGTACAAGCAACAAGCCTGCGACTGCAATCCCTGTCACATTGCCTGCAAAAGTACCCGGAGGACAAGCGGGTTTGAAAAATACGCCAAGTGCGGCTGCGATGCTTGAGTTTTGGTGGCAACAAGCAAGCCCTGAAGAGCGCCGTGCGTTCTTACAAAAAGTAAGTAACTAATAAAATAATTAAAAAAGGCGCTGATTGCAGCGCCTTTTTTGTGTTTGATGACTTACTTTGCAAATAAGTCGTCAACAGTACCTTGTGCAAGTGGGTGGTAACCCGGACGTGCTTTTAAGTACACATCATGCGCCCAGTCTTTTTTACCGTTTTTAATAAGTGCTTTATAGAGTGGCACAATTAATTTACGACGACCGATGCCTGATAGGTGTTCATCAAGCGCTGGGTAAATTGGTTGATAACCATTACCTACCGCTAGCATAAACCATGCGAAAGCACGCTCTGCATTAGTTGACTGTGTTAGGTTGAATTGATTATCAAGCTCAGTCATTTTTTCGATGCTTAAATCGCGAGGTAGGTTATTCAAAAAGTGTAGCCACTCGTGAACTGACCAATCCGCTGTTGGTAACTGGGCTGCACTGATCTCACCGTTTAACCATGTTTTGGTTACAGCATCAACTTTATCGAAGGCATCAGACGTTGGGTTAGGAGCATCGCTTGGTAAACCAGGTTCAAAGATCCACTCATTAACTTTATCCATGCTCACAACGCCTGGATATTTTTCGATCAAGTTAGCTTTTAAGTAAGTAACAAATTGCGCTGTTGTAAGAGACTTAAACGCAAATTGGTCAAAGTAAGCTTTTACGAATGGGTCAAACTTATCACGACCAAATTTGTTTTCTAAATAAATTAAGAAAAGTTGACCTTTAGTGTAAGGCACCGAGCTAAATGCATCATCAGGATCGCGGCCATTAAGTTTTAAGTTAAGACGCGTATCTGGTGCTGGCAGAGTTTTAAGTAATGCACGTAAGCCGGCTGCATCAAGCGCTTGCTCCATAACTGCACGGTCACGGCCAAACACTTCTTCCATAATGCGGTTTTCAACGTAAGACGTGAAACCTTCGTTTAGCCATAAGTCTTCCCAAGTCGCATTGGTTACTAAGTTACCAGACCAAGAGTGAGCAAGCTCGTGAGCAATTAGGTTTACTAAGCTTTTATCGCCAGCAACAACCGTTGGTGTGATGAATGATAAACGTGGGTTTTCCATGCCACCAAATGGGAAGCTTGGCGGTAGCATTAATAAGTCATAACGACCCCATGCGTATTCGCCATACATCGCGTTAGTTTTATCGATCATCGCTTGCGTGTCGTTAAACTCAGCAACTGATGCATCTAAAATTGTTGGCTCAGCAAAGATACCCGTTTGCTTAGACATGGCTTTAAATTCTAAATTACCTGCACCAATTGCGATTAAGTATGGCGAAATTGGTTGTGGCATATTAAATAGATAATCGCCATCTTTATAAAGTGCATCTTTGTTATCAGCACTCATTACCGCACGAATGTCTTTAGGAGTGTGAATACGTGCCGAGTAGGTTACGCGCATTGCTGGCGTATCTTGTACTGGGATCCAACTACGAGCATGAATTGCTTGTGATTGGCTGTACATAAATGGGTGTGATTTACTGGCTGTTTGCTCTGGCGTTAACCACTGTAAACCTGAAGCTTCTGGGCGGTTGTTGTAGTAAATACGTGCTTTAACCGCTTGGCTTTTAAATTTAATTGTTAATTTTGAGCCCTTCACGTCATCACGTGCAGCAAGGGTGAAGTCAGCTTTGTGCCAGCTGCCTTTTTGATCTTGATACATTACTTTGTCGATATCTAAATCGCGAGTATCAAGCACCAGTGTTTTGCTTGTTGCATTGTGCCAATCTAGCGTGTGCTCAACAAAACCTTCTAGTTGTTTGTCATCAAAATCAACATCTAAATCTAGTAGTAGGTGAGTGGTTGTTACGTCATCTAAGTTTGCGTAAGTGTGCTGGCTGATTGCATCTGCAGTTGCTTGAGAGCAAGCACCGGCCATAGCAAGACTTAAAAGTAATGGTTTAAACTTCATAATAACCCTGGAACGGAAATGAAAAAGAGCCCGTTTTATAACATGATTAGTGCAGTGGGTTGAGTGATTTTTACAATCTAATGCGTATTTTGCGACGATAGGTTACACTAATGCGATTAGTTACCGGTAACCTTTGAGGCGTTTTGTGGCTCAGTCCCTGCAATCTTTTCATACCTTTTCTTTGCCAAGCCAATGCCAGCATTTTTATCAAATTGATGAAGTGAATCAGCTTTTAAGCACAGACTTTTCTGGGCCATTTTGTATTTTAGGTGAAGGCAGTAATACGGTGTTTTTATCTGACTACCAAGGTTCTGTGATCCACATGAATACGAAGGGCATAGATATAGAGCAGCAAAGCGATGGCTTTTTATTGCACATTGCAGCCGGAGAAAACTGGCACCAATTAGTTGCTATGACTATTGCTAATGACATGCCTGGGCTTGAAAACCTTGCTTTAATACCTGGGACTGTTGGTGCTGCACCAGTGCAAAATATAGGTGCTTACGGTGTAGAGCTTGAAAAGTTTGTGAGTTATGTCGAATACTTTGATATTGCCACCAAAACCATAAAGCGCTTAACTAAAGGCGAATGCCAATTTGGCTATCGTGACTCTATCTTCAAGCATGCACTGAAGAATAAAGCTGTAATCACCCAAGTAGGGTTACTGCTACCTAAAAAATGGCAGCCAGTACTGAGTTATGGACCATTGCAACAGCTTTCAGAACCCTCTCCACAACAGGTATTTGAGCAAATCATCACAACCAGAAATAGCAAACTACCAAACCCCAGTGAACTTGCTAATGCGGGCAGTTTTTTCAAAAACCCAGTGATCAGTAATGAGCAACTTGCGTTACTTTTAAAACAGTACCCAGAACTACCTCATTACTTTGTGGATGCTGAGCATCATAAAGTTGCGGCGGGGTGGTTGATTGAGCAAGCTGGGTTAAAAGGCTTTAAGATCGCCGGTATTGAAGTGCATCAGCAGCAAGCTTTAGTGCTAGTAAATCATGGTAACAGTACAGGTGATGACTTAATTGCCATGGTAAAGCATGTACAACAACAGTTTTGGCATAAATATCAGATTGCTTTACAGCACGAAGTGCGATTGATCAATGCTGATGATGAATGCCACATTGAATTGGGAGCTTCATCATGAAAGCGCCAGATGGAAATAAGCTCGCTATTTTACAAGCTCTAAATACCGGTGGTTTTATTTCTGGTCAGCAATTGGGCGAGCAGCTCGGTATTAGCCGTGCAGCAGTGGGTAAACATATTCACTCTTTGCAGGAGATGGGGCTCGATATATTTAAGGTTACGGGTAAAGGGTATTGCCTAAATAATAGTGCAGGCTTACTGAACAAAGAAAAGATCGGTCTGCATTATAATGAGTTAGGTGGCAGCACCGCTAATGTTGAAGTGCAGCCTATTATTGACTCAACCAACAGTGAGTTAATGCGCCGTTTGCAAACAGAAGTATCACTGCCATCTGGAAGCGTATTAGTTGCAGAAATGCAGCAAGCGGGAAGAGGGCGCCGTGGGCGCGTTTGGCAATCTCCGTTTGGTGCAAACTTATACTTTAGTTACTTTTGGCGTTTGGATGATGGTTTGCAAGCTGCTATGGGGGTATCTATTGCAGTTGGGCTTGCTGTTTACGATACGCTTAAAGCCTTATATCAATTAGATGTAGAGCTTAAGTGGCCAAATGATATCTACTTAAACCGTGAAAAATTAGCGGGCGTATTAGTTGAACTTGACGGCCAACCACAAGGTCCTTGTCAGCTTGTAATAGGTATAGGTATCAATTTACATATGCCAGAAAGTGTTAGCCAGCACATAGATCAAGCATGGACTGACTTAAGTCAGCATGTGCAGGGGTTAGATAAAAACAAGCTGGTGGCCTATTTATGCTTTTATTTAGAAAAACGTTTAGCTCAGTATCAGCAATCAGGTTTAAACGATATGTATCTACAGTGGAATCAATTAAATGCATTTGCTGGCGAGTGTGTTGAGCTCAATACGGGTCATCGTAGCTGGCGTGGTATTTGCGAAGGGATTGATAACCAAGGTGGCGTACGTATTCGTCAAGATGGCGAAGTGAAAAGTTATTATGGTGGTGAAATTTCATTACGTAAGGCTGAGCTATGAAACTATTAGTGGATGTTGGCAATACCGCAATTAAAGCCGTTTTATTTGATGGCAAGGATTACCAAACCTGTGAACTCAGCAATTTACCTTGGTCAAAAATAACAGAGCTGGTCTATGCCTGCGTAGGTAGCACAGAGCTACTTAAACCGTTATTAGCACAGGCGCAGCAACATTCTGTTCCTTACTTTGAAGCAGAGGTGACCGCTAAACTCGCTACGTTAACTTGTGCCTATCAGCAGTTTAAAAACCTAGGAATTGATCGCTGGCTCGCTGTGATCGCTGCGTATGTAGAATATCCCGAGCAAAACTGCATTATTATCGATGCCGGTACAGCAACGACAATTGATGTGCTTAATAAAGAAGGCGCGCATCTAGGAGGCTGGATCTTACCTGGCCTTGATTTAATGACCTCATCACTTACCCAAAATACGCAACGTGTGTTTGATGATGAGCAAACTCCATTCACGACTGAGTTAGGGCGTAATACGCCAAATGGCCTAAAAAATGGTGCTATGGTTGCTACTCTCGGTGCAATCGAGCAAGCAAAACAACATCTTAACCAACAAGGTTGTCAGTTATTATTTGCTGGTGGTTATGGCAAATTGTTAGCAGATACATATATAGATGCTAAGTTTGACAGCTTGCTCGTGTTTAAAGGACTGAATTATTGGCGTGAATTAGCTATAAAGCAGTAAAAATACGGGTTTTTGCCTGAATAGTGAGCGTTTAACACATAAATTCACATTTTTTTTAATTTTATGGTTGCATCACAATAAACCTTACCTTAGAATCTCGCCCCGTACTAAAGCAGTGCCGACTTAGCTCAGTTGGTAGAGCAACTGACTTGTAATCAGTAGGTCATCCGTTCAACTCGGATAGTCGGCACCACTTTCCTTTTACCGGAAGTGACTTAGTAAAGAATTTTCGTGGAGGGGTTCCCGAGCGGCCAAAGGGATCAGACTGTAAATCTGACGGCTCAGCCTTCGCTGGTTCGAATCCAGCTCCCTCCACCACTTTATTCTTGACGGTTAGAGGTAGTTTAAGAACAGGTTCCTATGCGGGCATCGTATAATGGCTATTACCTCAGCCTTCCAAGCTGATGATGCGGGTTCGATTCCCGCTGCCCGCTCCAGACTTCTGGTGTTGCTGATATAGCTCAGTTGGTAGAGCGCACCCTTGGTAAGGGTGAGGTCGGCAGTTCAAATCTGCCTATCAGCACCAGTATCGAGAACTCATCTTAATTTCTTCCTTTATCTGTCAGAAAAAACTATTTGAAATTTGAAAAAATTAAATTAATCTACCCTCGGTGGATTATTTTCATATGTAATCTAGATACACAAAACTGATAGGTTCCGTCATGGCAAAAGAAAAGTTTGAACGCGTAAAACCGCACGTAAACGTTGGTACAATCGGCCACGTTGACCACGGTAAAACAACTCTAACAGCAGCAATCACTAACGTACTTGCAAAAGTATACGGTGGTG
>NZ_JBECOT010000046.1:0-32896 GCF_040104395.1 Pseudoalteromonas sp. BZA4 | reverse complement strand
CGATCAACTGCTTGTAACTCATGGTAAATGCTTCTGTTTGTTTGGCGACGATAGAGTACCACCAACAGGCAGTTGATCTCTTCTCACCGTTTAACCATGAGTGGTGCACTTATTATCTGAATTCGGGCAGTCAACTTTTCTCGAGAGGATCTTAAGTATTATCGATAATAGGTAATACGCAAGTTTTTAAATAAAAAAAGCGCCACTATTTTTAGTGGCGCTTTTATCAATCAACTCTTAATTAGTACAAGATACTATATAGCTTACGACGATACTTAGATGCCAAGGCATCGCCATCAGGTAAAGAAGCGATAATTTCTAGATAGGTTGGTTTTGCATCTGCGTAGTTAAGATCTTTTTTAAGTACATTAAATAACATCTCTAAAGCTTCTTCTTTACGACCCGCACTATTAAGAGCATTACTTAGTTCTACTTTTATCTCTAAATCATTTGGATATTTTTCAACTTTATCCTGCAGTGCTTTTATTTCAGGTGAATCTGTTGCAGCTAATGCTTGTTCACACTTTGCTTGAATATTTGTGAAATACGCATCACGTTCGTTTTCTGCAACCGAATCTAATAATGCTTGTGCATCTTCTAATTTATGAATTTGAATACAGATATCAGCTAAAACTAACTTTACACGTGTATGGTTTGGATCAAGCTCATAAGCCTGCTTTGCATAGTTAAAAGCATTATTTAAATCTTGATTAATTAACGCTTGCTTAGCTTGCTCTAGTAATAACTCGTGTTGAGCTGGTAAATGTTTGGCTAGCGCATCGCGAATTTGCTGTTCTGTTTGAGCACCCGGTAACATATCGACAGGCGCTGAATCTTTTAACATCACAAGCGTAGGTAATGCTTGTAAACCAATTTGCTGCGCAAGTTGCCCTGCAAGGGCTTGCTCAACATCACAATCTAATGTCGCTACTAATAAATGCTCACCATACTCATTTGCTATTTTCTCTAAAATTGCAGCTTGCTGATGACATTCTGGGTTTTGCGCAGAGTAAAAAGTAAGTAGCACTAGCTTTTCAGCGGACGTTTCACCCAATGCTTGCTGCAAATTTTGCTGGGTAAGTTTTATCATATTATTCATTTGATCGATTGCACTATATAAGTATTTAAGCTTTTATATAGTGGCAAACATAACAATTACAAGCCCCACGGGTCGAGGTCATTATGAAATTATCTGCTATTTCTGCAGCTTTATTACTTCTTAGTCCATTAGCACAAGCAACAACGCTCGATTTAAACCTTCAAAAAACTATGCCTGAGATTGAAAAGCTTTATTTAGATTTACATCAATCTCCCGAGCTGTCTTACCACGAAAAACAAACTGGCCAAAAGCTAGCAAAGCAATTAAAACAGCTGGGCTTTACTGTTACTGATAATGTAGGTGGTTACGGCGTTGTTGGTATTTATAAAAACGGTGACGGCCCTACAGTAATGATCCGCACAGATACTGATGGATTACCAATTGTTGAGCAAACAGGAAAACCTTACGCTTCTAAGGTGACTATAACAAATGATGCTGGTGCAACCGTTGGCGTAATGCATGGTTGTGGTCATGATATTCACATGAGTTCATTTATTGGTACAGCACAACAGTTAATGACACATAAAGATCAGTGGCAAGGTACGCTAATGATGGTCGCACAACCTGCAGAGGAAGTTGGCGGTGGTGCAAAAGCAATGCTTAAAGAAGGGCTTTTTACTAAGTACCCTACTCCAGACCATGTTATTGGTTTACATGTAAGTGCGAGTGTTCCTGCTGGTAAAGTTAGCATGAAAACTGAATATACGATGGCAAGTGTTGACTCTGTTGATATTACTGTAAAGGGTAAAGGCGGTCACGGTGCCTATCCACATACAACAATCGACCCTGTTGTGATTGCTTCACGTTTTGTGCTGGCACTGCAAACTATTACTAGTCGCGAATTGTCACCACTTGAACCGTCAGTGATTACCGTTGGCTCAATTCATGGTGGCTCTAAACACAATGTCATTTCTGATGAAGTAAAACTACAACTTACATTGCGTAGTTATAACCCTGAAGTTCGCTTACAACAAATCGCAGCGATTAAACGAATTTCTAAAGGTATTGCATTAAGTGCAGGACTTGATGAAAGCTTAGCACCTGAAGTATATGTGCATGAAGATGAGTCAATTCCTTCGACTTATAACAATCCAGCTCAAACCAACATAGTGCGTTCAGCAATTGCTAATGCTATTGGTGAAGACAATGTACTTGAAACTGAAGCTGTAATGGCTGGTGAAGACTTTGGTTTATACGGTCGTACAGAACAGCACGTGCCAATTACTTTGTTTTGGTTAGGCGGTGTTGAACCGAGTCAATATGATGCAGCAATGCAATCTGGCGCAACATTACCTTCATTACACTCAAGTAAGTTTGCACCTGATTACAAGAAGGCGCTTCCTACAGGGATTACAGCAATGAGTAACGCCGCGGTTGCCCTATTCAACAAAAAGTAGTTTAGGCTGACTTGGCTCTGGGCTTAGCTTTTCTTTTAAAACGTCGCTTTTGCGGCGTTTTTGGTAACTGAGCAAAGACTTGGCTGTCGCACTGCTTAGCTTGCTCAACTAAAGCATGTAACTCTGCCAACAATGGCGTTAAAAATTGCTGATAACTCATATGTTGCTCAGCTATATTACCTAACGATGCTTCCCACTTAGCTGTTAAGTCAGGGCTAGCAAGCTGCTCTGGTAATGTACTTATAAGAGCTTTACCTGTTGCGGTAGCTAGAATGTTTTTACCCTGACGCTCTAAAAAGCGGCGTTTAAATAAAAGCTCAAGAATACCAGCCCGTGTAGCCTCAGTGCCTAAGCCGTCGGTTTCTTTGAGGATCTTTTTAATTTCTGGGTCTTTCACATAGCGGCTGATGCCTGTCATAGCACTCAATAAGGTAGCATCAGTAAAATGCGCTGGCGGTGTCGTCATTTTGTCTACCACTTCACCTTGAGTGCAATGCAGCGGCTGACCTTTTTCAAGTGACGGTAAGGTTTGCTCATCTTTTAACTCTGTTTTGCCCATTAATGTTTTAAAGCCTAAGCTAACATCTTGTTTAGCAGCAGCTTTAAAAAGCCCACCCGCAATTTCGACCGTTACTTTGGTTTCATTAAAAACATAGTCTGGATAAAACTGGATTAAATAATGACGACAGATCAAGCGATAGATTTTTTGCTCATCACTATTTAACGATGCTGAGCGAAGCTGTTTTTCGGTAGGAACGATAGCGTGGTGAGCTGCCACTTTGCTGTCATTAAAACATTTACTCCGCTTACTGGTATCAGCTTGCTTACAAGCTTCACTTGCTTGACCTTCATTATTGGCGATGGCAGCAATAATACTCGCTGCATCTTTATGATGCTCTTTTGGTAAATAGCGGTTATCTGAACGAGGGTACGTAATTAACTTATGACGCTCATACAAGCTTTGACAGGTATCTAGCACCTTTTGTGCTGGCATTGAAAACGCCTTTGCCGCATCAATTTGCAAAGCCGACAAGTTATAAGGCAGTGGCGCTTGTTGCTTTTTTTGCTTTTGTTCAAGCTCAACTATTTTAGCCGGTTGATTAGTTATGCGTGACACTACATTTTCAGCAAGCCCTCTATGCAATACTCGCCCTTCTTCATCTTGATAAGGTTCACATGCTTTACTTGGCTGCCACTTTGCAGAAAATGCTTGCTGCTGCTGAGTTTCAAGATGAGCTATTACTTCATAAAAAGGTTTTGCTACAAAATTAGCGATTTCATTATCACGATTTACAACTAGACCTAAAATAGGAGTTTGAACACGCCCAACAGATAACACATTACCAAACCCAGCTTTTTGCCCAGCAAGCGTATAAGCGCGAGTTAAATTCATGCCAAATAGCCAATCGGCACGTGAGCGAGCTAAAGCAGATACACTCAATGAAATAAAATCGCGATTAGATTTTAAATTATTCAGCGCTTTTTTAACTGCACTTAAGTTTAAGTCGCTGATCAAGAGTCGTTGAATTTGCTGTTTTTTGGCTTGGCTAAGTTTAACCTGTTCGATCACTTCATCAACCAATAGCTGGCCTTCGCGATCAGGATCGCCAGCATGAACTATTATATTTGCCTGCTTGATTAGCTTTTTTAATACAGTAAGTTGTTTACGCGTTTTTGCTTTAGGTTTTAATTGCCATTGTTCAGGCACGATAGGTAAATGCTCAAACCGCCACTTTTTAAAACTTGCATCGTAGTCATCGGGTTCTGCTTGTTCAAGCAAATGACCAATACACCAAGAGACACAATCACCATTACCTAGCTCTATATAGCCATCATGCTTTTTTTGTGGTTTTGGCAGAGCATCTGCAATGGCTCGCGCCAAGGATGGCTTTTCGGCAATGTAAAGTTTCATAACGCAACACTAAATACTGTTTTTATAAACAGTAGTCTAGCACAGGATTTTTAACGAAGAAACGCCTTATGCTTGCTGGCTTCGTCGAGTAAAGAGGTAGATAAGCGGTAGGTAACAGACGACCACAGTACCAATATTGATTAGCGGTAGCAGGGTCTTGTACATATAAGTGCTGTATGACAAATCCCAAAGGTGGCGGTCAACTAAACGGAACAACTGTAAAATGGGCGCCATTATCACAACCAACTGCCCTAAAACACTTTGCCATAAGTAGACTTTATCTTTAATACCTAAGTAAGCAATGATTGCCATCCAAGCAATATCATTAAAAGCCCAGACTACATAGCGCCAGATATAAATGTCATCAAATTCACGTAAACTGCCATGAATTAAGGTACCGTATAAAAAGAAACATGCTGTTATTACGGTGAAGTGGAATGCCTGCCAATCTTTACGGAGGTAGAAAACGAAAATAGCTGGGCTCAGAATGAACACCCAGCTATTACTCAAAATTGAGATGATATATACAAACCAATCAGGCAAAATTAACGAACCTTATTCTGTTTTACCATCATCGTCGCCATCACCATTACCAGGCATATAGCTATATTTATCAACTTTTTTCATTTTTATACTCCATTACATGTGTTAATGAAGTTTCACTTTAATTGATTTATGGCCTTACATCAATAGGGTCAGATTCGTGTGCTTTGCCTTGCATGATAGAGATTTCAACACGGCGATTTCGCCTACGGTCTTCATCGGTCACATTCGGTACAAGGGGTCTGGTTTCTGCGTGACCTACAACCATCATACGAGACTTATCAAAACCTGGCGCTTTTTCCATTTCACTAGCAACTGCCACCGCACGCTTTGATGATAAATCCCAGTTGTTAGTATAAAGCTCATTCGATACTTGGAAGTCATCAGTGTGCCCTGACACGGTTATTTCACCCGGCACATCTTTTAACAGCGTAGCAATATCACGAATAATAGGTTTAAATTTTGGTTGTAAAAATGCACTACCTGATGGGAATGAACCATTCTCACGAATGCGAATAATAATTTGCTGGCCTAATGACTCAAGCTCAATCGCACCATCCATAATTTGTTGTTCTAGTTGCTGGGCAATTTTCTTCACAAGTTCATTTGTTTGTTCTTGATCAGCTGCTGAAATTGACTGTTCTAAAGCTTGTTGCTGCGCCGTACTTTGCGATTCACCACCACGTTTATTGCCGCGCTGTTCTTGTCGACCACCGGCAGAGCTTTCATCACCAGCTTGAAACTCAAGCATTTGTTGTGTCATTTCTACGGTTTGTTGTTGAATTGTCTCAATAGGAGTGGGTTCAGGTTTACCCGGAGTAAACTCCATGGCAATGACCGAGGTTCCTTTTGGAATATCTTTTACTTCAATTTTATTTTGTACACCGAAAGCAAACTTCATAGAGCCGGCAACTTGCTTAAACTTCAGTACGTCCATTTCTGAGAAGGCAAGCAAGAGTACAAAGAAGCACATTAATAATGACATTAAATCTGCGAAGGTTCCCATCCAGGCGGGTAAACCTGGAGGTGGACATTTGCACTCTTGATCTGACATACCCTACTCCTCGGTATCAACTTTACGTTTTGATTCGGCTAAGTAGTTTTTCAAGATACCTTCAATTACTTTCGGGTTTTGACCATCTTGAATACCCAGTACCGCGTCGAGAATCAAACGCTGGTTAAGTGCTTCCTCGTCTTTACGTAGCTCTAGTTTTACCTGAATTGGAATAGCAACAACGTTTGCTAAGAACGCACCATAGAGAGTAGTTAAAAGTGCAACCGCCATAGCAGGGCCGATTGCTTTTGGGTCATCCATGTTTGATAACATAGCAACCAAACCGATTAGCGTACCGATCATCCCCATTGCAGGAGCGATATCGGCAAGTGATTTGAATAACCCGGCCCCTAGTTCATGACGGTTAGCAGTAAGAGAAATATCTTTTTGTAGGGTGGCACGAACAACATCAGCATCATGACCATCCACTAACATATCGACCCCTTTACGCATAAAACCGTTGGGGATTTCGGCTTCTTCTAATGCTAAGAAACCACCTTTACGTGCTGAGTCAGCTAATTCTACTGCTTTTTCAATTAACTCTTCTGGAGATTCGATTTTGAACATAAAGGCTTTTGCAGCGACTTTACCTATGCCCAAAAATTGCCCCATAGTGAAGTTTGATAATACGATAAAAATCGAACCACCAAATACAATGACCACCGAAGGCGTGTTGTAAAACATTGCAACTTGGCCGTCACTACTTAACACCATCGACATAGCAATTAAGCCTATGGCACCAAGAATACCTATTATGGTTGCTAAATCCACATACCCCTCCAGAGGAACAATTACACGACACCCTCAGGTATCAAATTTTTATTATTAACTGCTTATCGGCAAGCAGTTGAAATACTTAAATCATTAAATGAATTAATTTTATTTTAATGTAAGATTTTTAAGCTACAAGTTTAAGCTGTATCTAAAACCGTAAAAATAGCATATTGAAAATGGATTATGCGTAAAAAAACACATCATTCTTTGACCTAGTTTAGCATTCCCCCTAAAATTGGCCTCACTTTCTAACAGCTATCGAGGCCACAATGGCAACAAAGAAACCAGAAAACTTAAGCTTTGAAGAAGCGCTGGATGAATTATCTCAAATTGTTGCACAAATGGAGCAAGGTGAATTGTCACTAGAACAATCGCTAAAACAATTTGAACGCGGCATTGCACTGGCGAATGCTTCGTCTGGTAAGTTACAGCAAGCCGAACAAAAAGTTGCCATTTTAATGGGTAACGATAGCCAAGCTCCTCTTAGCAATTTTGATTCAAACTTGGACTAATTAAGTGCAATTAAAAGAACAACTACAACGCGCTCGTGAAGACGTTGAAGCACATTTAAATCGCTATTTCGAACGACCACTTAATACCGAAAAAACCATCAAAGAAGCCACCCATTACGGTGTTTTAAATGGTGGTAAGCGCTTACGTCCATACCTTGTATACGCAACGGGTCGAATGATGGGCGCAGATAAAGCCGATCTTGATATTCTTGCTGCCGCTATTGAGTGTATTCATAGCTACTCTTTAGTCCATGATGACTTACCTGCCATGGATGATGATGACTTAAGACGTGGCCGCCCTACTTGTCATATTGTCTACGGCGAAGCGCAAGCCATACTTGCCGGAGATGCATTACAAACACTGGCATTTGATTTAATCGCTAACCATCAATTTGCAGTTTCAGCTACGCAACAAGTAAAAATGATAGCCTCGTTAAGCAAAGCCTCAGGTATTGAGGGTATGGTAGGTGGGCAAGCACTGGATATCGAAGCGACCGATAAACAAACCGATAAACAAATTACTGTTGAACAGCTGGAGCGCATTCATCAGCTAAAAACAGGCGCCTTGCTTAATTGTGCTATTACACTCGGTGCATTGAGTGCAAAAAACTGTGATGAACATACTCTCGCGCAATTAAACCTATTTGGCCAAGCAATAGGACTGGCTTTTCAGGTACAAGACGATATCCTTGATGTTGAAGCTGATACTGAAACATTAGGTAAGCCACAAGGCTCAGATATTGCAGCTAATAAAGCAACTTACCCTGCTTTACTAGGTATGGCTGGCGCAAAGCAAAAAGCACAAGATTTACTGGCTCAAGCTCATCAAGCTCTTGAGGCAATTGATTACGACACCAGTGAACTGGCGAGCCTTGCTAGCTATATCGTTGAACGTAATTATTAATGCCAAAAAAAGAAAGACAAAATAACTAAAAAATCAGAGCGGCAATGGGCTATAATGCACTCTGGTTAGCGAAGGATGTATAAAAAATCATGACACTTGATAGTAGCAAGTATCCATTATTAAGTTTGGTTGACGAACCAGCACAACTGCGTGATTTAGCGCAAGACAAGTTACCTGCGTTTAGTAAAGAGTTACGCGAATACCTACTTAACTCGGTTTCGCAAAGTAGTGGTCATCTAGCATCAGGTTTAGGCACTGTTGAACTAACCGTTGCGCTGCATTATGTTTATAACACTCCTGAAGATCGTTTAGTATGGGATGTGGGTCATCAAGCATACCCGCACAAAATCTTAACGGGTCGCCGTGACCAAATGCATACTATTCGTCAAAAAGACGGTTTGCACCCTTTCCCATTCCGTGAAGAAAGCCCTTACGACACTTTCAGTGTAGGCCATTCGAGCACCTCAATTTCAGCAGCCTTAGGCATGGCCATTGCCGCTGAAAAAGAAGGTAAAGATCGTAAAACTGTAGCGGTTATTGGCGATGGTGCAATTACGGCGGGTATGGCATTTGAAGCAATGAATCACATGGGTGATGTAAACCCTAACGTGTTAATTATCTTAAACGATAATGAAATGTCGATTTCAGAAAACGTAGGTGCACTAAACAATCACTTTGCCCGTATTTTATCTGGTAGTTTCTACACCAATATTCGTGAAGGCAGTAAAAAGCTTCTTTCTGGTTTACCGCCAGTGAAAGAACTTGCTAGCCGCATGGAAGAACACTTAAAAGGTATGGTTATTCCAGGCACGTTCTTTGAAGAATTAGGCCTAAACTACATCGGCCCAATTGATGGTCATGATGTTAATATGATGGTAGATACCTTACGTAATATGCGTAACCTTAAAGGCCCGCAATTACTACATATTAAAACGCAAAAAGGTAAAGGTTATAAGCCTGCCGAAGCGGATCCAATTGGTTACCACGGCGTACCAAAATTTGATCCGAGCATGTCAAAATTACCAAAATCTAAACCTGGCGCTGCCACATTCTCAAATGTGTTTGGTGACTGGTTATGCGATATTGCAGCTCAAGACGACAAGCTAATGGCAATTACCCCTGCCATGCGTGAAGGCTCAGGCATGGTACGTTTTTCTAAAGAGTACCCAGCGCAATACTTTGATGTAGCAATTGCTGAGCAACATGCTGTAACGCTTGCAGCTGGTCTTGCTTGTGAAGGGTTGAAGCCTGTTGTTGCTATTTATTCAAGCTTTTTACAACGTGCGTACGACCAACTTATCCACGATGTAGCATTACAAAACTTACCCGTTTTATTTGCTATTGACCGTGCCGGTATTGTTGGTGCTGATGGTGAAACTCACCAAGGCGCCTATGACTTAAGCTTTATGCGCTGTATTCCTAATATGATTATCATGGCGCCTAGCGACACTAACGAGTGCCGCCAAATGCTTTACACTGGCTACCAATGCAATCAACCAGTTGCTGTTCGTTACCCACGTGGTAGTGCCGGCACGTGTGAGGTTGAATCAACAATGAGCGCGATTGAAATCGGTAAAGCGCGTAGTATCAAACAAGGTAATAAAGTGGCCATCTTGTCGTTTGGTACGCTGTTAGAGAACGCCAAAGTAGCCGCTGATGAGCTTAACGCAACAGTCATTGATATGCGCTTTATCAAGCCTCTTGATACTGACGCTATCAGTAAATTACTCAGCAGCCATGATGTCATTGTTACCCTAGAAGACAACGCCATTGCTGGCGGTGCTGGTTCTGCTGTGAATGAATACTTAGCTGCAATCAAAGCGGATGTGACTATCTTAAACTTAGGTATTCCAGATGAGTTTATTAAGCATGGTACGCAAGATGAAATGCACGCCGAAATGGGCCTAGATGCAAATGGTATTTTAACTAGCATCAAAAAGTTCATGGCTTAAGCCAAACAGCATTCACTATAAAGGAGCCTTAAGGCTCCTTTTTGTTCTCTACCCCACTGGGAATAACTCCTAACTCGTGATCCAAAGGTGCTGCTGCATCTTTAAACTGCAATTTAAGAAATTCAACAAGTAACCTTAAAGACAAGGGTTGGTGATGACGGCTCAGGTAAATTGCATAAATACCGAGGGGTTCTGGCTGGAATTGGGGTAATATCCTAACGAGCTTGCCTGATTTAAGATGCTTTCCTACATAAAATGTAGGCAACATTCCTACTCCAGCCCCACTCAAAACAGCCCGTGTTATTACATTAGTTTCGTTACTTTCAAAGTACCTTTTTACTGGCACTTCTATAATATCTTCACCTTTAATGAAGCGATAGTTTTTGCGCGAGCCAGAAAAATGAGCAACACATCTATGTTCACTTAATTCCTCTAAAGAAGTAGGCGATCCATATTTTTCAAGGTATTCAGGCGCAGCACACATGACCGAATTACATAACGTTAAAGGAACAGCAATCATAGTTGGATCGAGTGTATTAGTAACTCTTACAGCTAAATCAATCCTATCCTCTACTAGATTAGATAATGTATGGCCAACAGATAAACTAATTTCTATTTCCGGATGTAGCTTTTGAAACTCAACTAAGGCAGAAACAAGGTATGCGTCCGCAAATGAGCCAGAAGTCGCAACCCTAAGAACACCTTTGGCTTTTTTCGTTTGTTCAATGACTAAGTTCTTTGCTTCAGCAACAGCCATAAGCATCTTACGACACGCTGGTAAAGTTGCAGTTCCAGCTTCCGTCAAACTTATCACGCGGGTAGTTCGATGCATTAATCGTGTACCGAACCATTGCTCTAATTCAGATAAGTAGCGACTTACCATTGCTGTTGACATATTTAGTTTAGCTGCAGCCTTTGTAAAGCTACCCTGCTCAGTTATTTCAATAAACACTTTTGCAGCTGTTATTCGATCCATTATCTCAAGTTGCGCAATAGTTAATTAACTAATATGCAGTTTATCAACAGATTAACGCTCTATACAATCGCACAAAATTAGGACAATAAAAACAAACGGAGACTATTATGTCTATAAAAAATAGCTTTACTAAATCAGTATTTCTATTCAGTTTATTATCTACAAGTTTAGCAGCAGTGAGTTCTGTTGCTGAAGCTCCTTCAACCGTTGGTGCTCACTATGTACTACAATCTAGTAGTAAAGTTCTTGCTCCAGGTGAAAAGGTCGCAAATTTATTTAACTTAAATATGACAACACCTTATATCCTTCAGCGCATCACAGAGAATACTTATTGGTATCAATCAGGGTTCTACGGCACGATTTTTTATATCGGTGATAAAGGTGTGCTTTTGTTCGATCCATTAGAGCAAAGAGCAGAGCCAATTTTAAAATCTATTCGATCAATTACCGATAAACCTATAACAGCAATTGTCTATTCTCATGACCATGCTGATCATATTTCAGGAGCAGATGATTTATTAAAGTTACTTAAAAACTCTCAAAAAGAACAACCTGAAATTATTGCATCAAAAGCAACAAATAAGAAAATGGAATTACTGGGAAGTAACATAAAGAAACCAACAAAAGTACTTAACTGGCCAAACGATACTTTTAAGTTCGAAGACTTAGAAGTTCAACTTCATGGCTTCGAACATGCCGCACATACTGATGATCACTCAGCTTGGCTTTTAGTGAATGAACGTGTACTCCATGCCCCTGATTTACTGAATGCAGATCAACCTCCTTTTTGGATTTTTGCAGGCTCAGAGCGCTTCACATATCTAGAGCAAAACTTAAAAACAGCAGACGCATTAAAATGGGATTTTTTCAATGGTGGACATGGCAATATAGGCTCACATGATGACTTTGCTTTTCATCTAAAATTTATTGCTGATTTGAAAAAAGAGGTAGCTAAAGCTATGGGTGAAGTACCTTTTGGGTACGGGGTTGATGTCGCAAAGATAAATGCACACACCATTATGTTACCAACTTGGTACGGTGAAATAGCAAAACGAGCAACGGATGCACTTCGTCCAAAATATGGCAGCTACTATGGCTTTGAGACTGCAGTTCCTGCCAACGCAGAAATGGTTGCAGAATACTTATACAGCTACCGATAAATACAGTTAAAAGCCATAAAAATATAGCTAAGGATGCGCCCTATCAGAAACACGGTATGGCGCTCCTATCGCATCCAAATTTTAATATCAGCTAAGCCATTAGCTTGTAGTGCACTAAGCTGCTGATCAACATTGTGGCTTTGTTCGAATTCAAAGGCATCTAATTGCTCGTCAAAGGTAATGTTTGCTACACCATCACCACCGCGCTTTTTAACTTGATGCAGTGCGATATCAGCAAGGTTAACTGAGGTTTCCCAACCAATAACTTGGCCCCCCAGTAAAGGTAATGGATAGAAAGACCAGCCAATAGATGCAGTAATCGTGGTCGATTCTCCATTCGGTAATCTAAATGGGTTTGCTGCAATTGCTTCACATAAATCGGCCACATAATTGTCTATCGCTGTGCGTTTGAAATCACGTAGTAAGAGTAAAAACTCATCGCCACTCCAGCGTGCAACATAGTCAGAACCTTGAGTACGGCTATTCAATAAAGTCGCCATTTGCTGTAAGCAGCTATCGCCAGCAAGCGGGCCATATGCATCATTAATGCGACTAAAGTTATCAAAGTTAATTATTAATAGCACGAGCGACTTACCCTGCGCTTGCAATGACTGCGAGTTACGCTGGAAGTGTTCGATATCTTTAGGGAGCTGATCAAACAAGAAGCGTCGGCTACGTAGGCCTGTAAGCTCATCTGAGTGACTTACTAGCTTAAGCTGTGAATTCACTTGGTTAAGCTTATCGTTAGCTTCTCGAAGCTCTACGGTACGTTCTGTTACTAAGCTTTCAAGGGCTAATTGCTTACGTTTCTCTTGCGCTCTAAATACCCAAAACACAAGGTAGAACAGTAAAATAAAGCTACTAGTGATCAAGAGTCTAAAATAAATAGTCTCATCAAAACGGCGCGGCACTACAAAGCTGTACTCAGTACGACGTGCTTTTTGCCAATCTTCACCACGGCGCTTTGCTTCAAGTTGGAATAAAAACGACCCCGGTGGTAAGTTGGTATAGATTGCCTCACGACGAGTATTGGCATAACGCCAGTCACTGTCTAAGCCACTTAAACGGTAACGGAACTCGATACTTGAAGGGGCATAATAATCAATCGCAGTGTATTTTAACGTTACATCGCGTTCATCAATATGTAGCTCTGGCTTACTGCCTAAAGTAGCCGTACTTAAATGACGAAGCGGCGTGATCAAACTTTCAATACGAGGCTTAAGAGCTTGAACACCAAAAAGCTCAACGCTCTTTGGTATTTCTACCACACCTTGTAGGCTTGGATACCAAATAGAGTTACCGGTATCTGCTACAGCGTCATGACCCAGACCAGCACAACACTGACTTGCTTTACCATCAAGTTGACGGTCGAACGATGAGATCACTTGCTCTACTTTTAAGCTCTCGATATCAGTACCAAACTGCTCGACTGGCATGCGGTATACACCCTTCATGGTACTGACCCAGATACGTTTTAATTGCTTATCGTAAACAAGACTAAAAATAGAGCCATACGGCAGACCATCTGTCGCATCTAACTGACGCCACTGACCTTTGGTACTGCGATAAAATAAACCATCGTTAAGTGAGCCAATTAATATCCCCACCCCTTCAATATTCAAAATACTGGTAACGTAGGCACTTTCTAAGCTGGTTTGGTCGCCAATTTTTTCAATCCCGCGGTCGGTAAAGTAATAAGCCCCTTTACTGGTGCCAATTAAACCAAAGTTTTGCTCATCCAGAACATAGGTAATAAATTTACTGCTTAAGAAGGCATTGTATGCAAAGGGTGTTAAACCACCGTAGCTTAAGCGGTACATACCACGGCCAGTACCGAGCCAAAAACCGCCTTTGCTAGAACGGCTAATTGCGAATACAGGGTTATCACGCAGCGCTCGCCCCGGTACCGTATACAAGTTTTGGTTTTCGTAATAAAACACACCGCGGCCTGTTGCGATGTACAAACGATCACCGTCAAACTGTAAGTCGTGCACTGCTGCTCGACCAAACTGGTTACTCGGAATTTGATTTACAAAATTCTTGTTGTAATCGAAGTAACCAACACCGCTGCGGTTAGCCACCCATAATTTGCCATCAGGTGCTTGGCTAATTGCCATCACCGCTTCGGTCATATTTGAGATAGCTGAGTGACGTTCAATACGCCCTTCGTGAGCAAGCCATAAGCCTTCACTGAAGCTTGCCAGCCAAATGTTATTTTGATTGTCACGGAAAATATCGGCAAACCAAATGCTTTGATCGAGCTGACTTGGCTCAACCCATTGCCAATCTCCTGAGTTATCACGAAATAACAGCCGGCCATAGGTCGAAATCCAAAGCGCACCATCTGAGTCGCTCATAAACTTATAAACGGCAGAATTACTGGCATTTGGCAGTGGGAATGGACGCAGCTCGTCATCTAAATCAAGAAAGTAAGCACCCAGCTCTGAAGCAAGGTATAAATTCCCTTCTAGCCAAGCCATGTCATGAATAATGGTTTGTGCTAAACGCTCAGGTAATGAAACTTTGGCAGTCAGCTCTAATCGTAACTTTGCAAAGTCAGAAGAGGTATTGGTTAAACGCAATAAGTGACGCTCATTGACCAGCCAAATGCCTTCTGGCGACAACGCCATTTGGCTCACTGAACCCACAATTTGCGTAATAGCAGTAGCATTAGATACCGGTACAATTAACGCGGAGTTTTGGTTTAGTGTGACTTGATTTCGAGCAACATAATAAAGACCGTTGGCTGCTATCCAGATACTGCCTTTGGAGTCTTCAAGAATATCGCGAACCGGACCTTTAACGTTAAAGGTTTGCGACATCATGGTTTTAGGATCAAGTGTTACCAAGCCATTTTTGGTACCAACCCAAAGTAACCCAGTACTATCAACTAAGAGCTTATTAATACCATTACTTGGTAGGAAATCGCTGTTTTGCGTATTGAAGTTAGTGAAGGTGTTACCATCAAAGCGGCTTAAGCCAAACTGAGTGCCCAGCCACATATAACCTTGCTCATCTTGAGCAATGCTTTTTAAAGATTGCGATGGCAAGCCATTTTGGATGTTCCACTGTTTGACGACATAGTCAGTAATAGATGCAAACGCAGGCGTGCTGCAAAGCATCAACAAACAGACAACTAGAAATCGCATCATATACTTGCCACCAAGTAACACTTAACTCATCGTTTAAAAAGGCAAATAGCCTGCTTTAAACAAGGCTTGAACACAAATTAATGAAAATATACCTGCTAAAATATCATCAGCCATGATGCCCAAGCCACCGTGTAAACGTCTATCTAGGATTCTGATAGGACCTGGTTTAGCGATATCAAAAAAGCGGAACAATAAAAAACCAACCAACAGTGACTGCCAACTCAGTGCAGCACCAATCATGGTGATATAATAACCAGCAACTTCATCCCAAACAATGGCTGGATGATCATGTACCCCTAAGTCATCTGCTGTTTTACCACATGCCCAAATACCAAATACACTGATCACGATGGCAAACACAATCTGTAACCACAGTGGAAAGTACATAGTAGTAAAAATAAATGGCAAGGCAGCAAAGGTACCAAAGGTGCCAGGTGCTTTAGGGGCAAGGCCTAAGCCAAAACCCAAACCAAAAAATTGGTGTGGGCGTTTTAAATTGAATAATCGGTTACTGCTCAAACCGGCTCCTTCGTAAAGTGCTGAAAGCCCTTACCTTGATAATTAAATTGCTCACCATCAAGTAATAGCTCAATCTCACCTTCGCCACTTTTAATTTGACCTACACAACTTGCTTCAACACCATATTGGCGCAGTTTCATATCAACCATGCTTTTATTGCTTTCTGGCACAGTAAAGAGCAACTCGTAGTCGTCACCATAATTTAAAATGTAGTCAAATTGCTCTGCACGTGGAATCGACGAATTTAATGCATCAGAAACAGGCACTTTATCAACATTGATCACCGCACTAACTTGCGATAGCGCTAAAATATGGCCTAAGTCAGCTAATAAGCCATCGGAAATATCAATTGCTGCAGAGGCAGCGCCTCGCAAAACCTGACCGGCTGCAACACGTGGAGTCGGATAATCAAAACGATTATTTAAATAGCTTAAGTGTTCTGGGGCGATATCGAGGCCTTGTTTACGAGCTTCAATGGCTACACCAGCATCACCTAACGGACCTGTTACATAAATCCAATCGCCAACTTTAGCACCGCTACGGCGCAGTGCTTTGCCTTCAGGCACGATGCCTTTAGCGCAAATCGTAATAGTTAAAGGGCCTTGAGTGGTATCACCACCAATGATTTGCACATTGAAGTACTCTGCAATTTCATGCATGCCTTCAGTGAACTCTTCAAGCCACTCTATATTTGCTTCAGGCAACGTCAGACCTACCGAAATCCACGTAGGTTCAGCGCCCATTGCCGCAAGATCACTTAAGTTAACAGCTAAAGCTCGATGCCCAAGGGCACGCGCAGAGATGTCATCAAAAAAGTGTACGCCCGCAACTAAGGTGTCTGTTGTTACCGCCAATTGACAGTTTTCAGGCACAGTTACTAAGGCACAATCGTCACCAATACCTAGGTTCACATCACGGCGAATAATGCCACGACCCTTAAAGTAACGATTGATTAGTTCAAATTCCTTCATACACAAAAAAGCCGGCCCAAGCCGGCTCTCCTTTACGGGGCTACTTACTTACGCAGTTCTTTCACTGCTTTATCAAGTACACCGTTGACAAACTTATGGCTGTCTTCAGCACCAAACATTTTAGCAAGCTCAATGCCTTCATTGATTGCCACTTTGTAAGGTACGTCTTCACGGAATTTCAGCTCATAGCCAGACAGACGTAAAATTGCTTTTTCGACCATGTCTAACTCATCAGCTGGGCGTGCTAAATGTGGAGCAACGATTTCATCTAATTGCTTACAGTTAACAACAACACCGCGTGCTAGGTCTTTGAAATATTCGACGTCGATCTTAGTCACATCATTTTCAATTAACATTTGCTGTTCAATATCAGCAATTGGGTTACCGCTTAACTGCCAAGAGTATACGGCTTGAAGTGCTAAGATACGTGCTTTACGTCTTGCTGCTGGTTTCACAGAGATTCCTTAAACTTAAATTTTGTCTAACACATTAACCATTTCAAGCGCACCTAAAGCAGCTTCGCCGCCTTTGTTACCCATTTTGGTACCTGCGCGCTCAATTGCTTGCTCAATGCTTTCAGTGGTTAATACGCCAAATGCAACCGGGATATCATACTCAAGAGATACTTGCGCAAGACCTTTGTTTGATTCGCCAGCGACTAAATCAAAGTGTGGTGTACCACCTCTGATCACTACGCCTAAAGCGATGATTGCATCGTGTTCTTTCTTTGCCGCAACGCGTTTCGCTGCTAAAGGTAATTCAACGGCACCTGGTACGTAAACAACTGTAATGTCGTCTTCAGATACGCCACCTGTGCGCTTAAGCTCATCAACAGCACCTGCTAATAGGCTGCTACCAATAAAGTCATTAAAGCGAGAAATGACAATGGCAAATTTTTTGCCCGGTGCGTATTTGTTACCTTCAATAATTTTCATTTAATAACCCTAAAAAATAAGTTTAAGCGGTTGCGATTGCGCAAAAATTACGGCGCATAATACCACAAAAATATAAAAGTAGCCTAGTAAATCTGTTTTCCCTAACTAAGACTGTGGCTCAACATAGTCAACCACTTCTAAGTGGAAACCAGATAACGCATGGTACTTCTTAGGACGGCTCATTAAGCGCATCTTTTCAATACCTAAATCAGCCAAAATTTGCGAGCCCACACCCACAGTACGCGATGTACCTTGGAATTTACGATGACTCACATTTTCGCCAGCATCTTCAGCGGCAAAGGCTTTAACGGTTGCTTCTAGGTCTTCTGTTGACTCTTGTTTACCCAAGATAACCAGCACACCGTTGTGCTCAGCGATATAAGCCATAGCATCTGATAAGCCCCAGCTACGATCAGCACTTCTATCTGATAATAGAATATCGTTAAAGGTACTTTGTAAGTGAACACGTACTAACGTTGGTTCATCTTTCGATACTTCACCTTTTTGTAAAACATAGTGAAGCTGACCATCAATGGTGTCTTTGTAGGTCACTAAATCAAACTCACCGTGATCTGTTGGCAGTTTACATTTAGCAACGCGCTCAATGGTGGTTTCGTTTAGGTTTCGGTATTCGATTAAATCTGCAATGGTGCCAATCTTTAAGTCATGCTCTTTAGCAAATACTTCAAGATCAGGGCGACGCGCCATGGTGCCATCTGGGTTTAAGATTTCAACAATCACAGATGACGCCTCAAGACCAGCTAAACGCGCTAAATCACAACCCGCTTCAGTATGACCTGCACGTGTTAAAACGCCACCAGGCTGCGCCATAATTGGAAAAATATGCCCTGGCTGTACGATATCGCTCGGCACGGCACCTTTAGCGATTGCAGCTTGAACGGTACGGGCACGGTCGGCCGCTGAAATACCTGTAGTTACACCTTTCGCCGCTTCAATCGACATTGTGAAGTTAGTTGAAAAAGCAGCACCGTTATTTTTCACCATAAGTGGTAATTCTAACTGCTGACAACGCTCTTGTGTCATTGTTAAACAAATTAAACCACGGCCATGTGTTGCCATAAAGTTGATAGCATCAGCACTAATGTGCTCTGCTGCGATGATTAAATCGCCTTCATTTTCTCGGTCTTCATCGTCCATTAAAATAACCATTTTACCGGCTTTAATGTCATCGATAATTTCTTGCGCGCTGTGTAAATTCATAATGTGCCCATGAGAGTATGATTAATAGTGACGTATCTTTACTTATTTAATAAAGCCAGCTTGTGCTAGCAAGCTCATTGATATGTCTGAACGGGAAGGTTGTTCAGCCCCTTTAATTAGGCGCTCTAAATAGCGAGCAATCTGGTCAACTTCTAAGTTCACCTGAGTCCCCACCTGAAATTCTGCAATCGTTGTTTGCTCTGCAGTATGCGGAACAATTGTCAGCTTAAAGCGATTTTGCTCAACCTCGTTGACGGTTAAGCTAATGCCATCAATACACACCGAACCTTTGTACGGAATGTACTTCATTAAATCATTGTCTGTGCTTAACCAGTACTCGGTTGCACGAGCATTGGGACTAATACTTTCGACAGTCGCAATACCATCAACATGGCCTGACACTAAGTGCCCGCCTAAGCGAGAAACTGGTTGCATGGCTTTTTCGAGGTTAACTGTTTGACCTTTTTTATAATGTGCAAACCCAGTTAAGCTGATTGTTTCGTTTGATAAGTCAGCACTAAAACCATCGCTATGTTTAGCGACAACCGTTAAACACACACCATTGGTAGCAATACTGTCACCGAGCTTGACGTCTTTCATATCCAAATTAGGGCTTTGAATACGAATAGCTAGATCACCTTGCTTTTGTGTTAGTTCAACAATTTTACCTGTTGCTTCAATAATTCCAGTAAACATAGTGCTACTCTTTATTTTCAATGTCTGTGGCTTGCTTTGCTTTTATCGCTGTTAAGCGAATATCATCGCCAATCATCACTGTATCAGTAAAGGTCAGTTCAGTGATATCACTCATCATGGTGACTTCTGCAAAGTTTAGTAAGCTTTTGCCCATATCACCTATTAACTTAGGGGCAATATAAACAATGTATTCGTCAATTAAATCTTGCTCAGCAAACACGCCAGCGAGGGTCGCACCTGCTTCGAGCCAAATATGATTAAATTGTAGTTCAGCAAGACGCTTTAAAACCGCCGATAAATCAACTTTATTGTTATTTGCTGGTACTACTTCGTGTTTAACAAAGTGAGGCCACTTGGTGTGATTATCAAGCGAAGTGGTAAAAATTATCACCGGGCTCTCGATGCTGAATAACGCAAGTTCAGGCGTTAACCTGTTTTGTGAGTCAATAATGATTCGGGTTGGTTGGCGCAAAGGCAACGAGGTTGGCATGGTAAATGGCAACTCATCAACACGAACATTAAGTTTGGCATTATCAGTAATAACGGTGTCTGCACCGGTTAAGATAGCACAGCTTTGCGCACGAAATGCTTGCACATCTTGGCGCGCTTTAGAGCCTGTTATCCATTTACTTTGGCCGTTATTTAACGCGGTTTTACCATCTAAACTACACGCCATCTTACAAGTCACATATGGCAACCCTGTTTCCATACGCTTTAAAAAACCTTTATTTAAATCGCGCGCTTGTTGTTCAAGTAAACCAGATGCAACGCTAATACCTGCGTCCGCTAAAATTTGTAGGCCGCGACCACTCACCGCAGGGTTTGGGTCAACCATGGCAGCAATCACTTTGCTTACACCTGCTGCTTTTAAACCTTCGGCACAAGGCGGTGTGCGTCCATAATGACTACAAGGCTCTAAAGTCACATATGCAGTGGCGCCTTTCGCGTTGTCGCCAGCTACAGCCAAGGCATTCACTTCAGCATGGCCCTGCCCTGCTAATTGATGAAACCCTTCACCGACTATTTCGCCATCTTTAACCAAAACACAGCCAACATTCGGGTTTGGCGTCGTAGTAAAACGACCTTGTTTAGCCAGCTCAATGGCACGCGCCATGTAAGCCGTATCAAGCTCTGTAAACGACATGATTAATCACCTAAACGAGCGATTTCTTCACCAAACTCGCGAATATCTTCAAATGAACGATAAACCGATGCAAAACGCACATAGGCCACTTTGTCGAGTTTCTTCAGTGACTCCATGATGCACTCGCCAATTAAATGGCTAGAGATTTCACGCTCACCTGTAGCACGAAGTTGAGATTTAATGATGTTAACGACTTCGTCGACCTGCTCAGTGCTCACTGGGCGTTTCTCTAAAGCGCGATGCAAGCCATTCAGTAACTTGTCTTCATTGAATGGTTCGCGGCTACCGTCTTGCTTGATGACTCTTGGCATCACAAGTTCAGCGCCTTCAAAGGTGGTAAAGCGCTCATGGCATTCGTTACATTCACGTCGACGTCTCACTTGGTGACCACCGCCAACAAGTCGAGAATCAATTACTTTAGTATCTTTTGCGGTGCAAAAAGGGCAATGCATAGGGTTCAACTTCCGTTTATAAAAAACAAAAAAAGGCCGCTTAGTAAGCGGCCTTTATAATAGCAAAAAACAACGCTATTGTTATCTTAATTACGGTTTAACCAGTAATTAAGCGTAAACTGGTAATTTTTTACAGATAGCTTTAACTTTCTCTTTTACTTCTGCTTGTACAGACTCATCGTTGATGTTGTCTAGTACGTCACAGATCCAGCCAGCAAGCTCTTTTGACTCAGCTTCTTTGAAACCACGGCGAGTAATAGCCGGAGAACCAATACGAAGACCAGACGTTACGAACGGTGAACGTGGGTCGTTTGGTACTGAGTTTTTATTAACAGTGATGTTTGCGTTACCTAGTGCAGCGTCAGCATCTTTACCTGTGATATCTTTATCGATTAGGTCAAGAAGGAATAAATGGTTGTCTGTTTTACCAGAAACAACTTTGTAGCCACGCTCTTGCAGTACTTCAACCATCGCTTGTGCGTTCTTAACAACTTGTGCTTGGTACGCTTTGAATTCTGGTTGTAATGCTTCTTTGAAAGCAACCGCTTTAGCAGCGATGATGTGGCATAAAGGACCACCTTGACCGCCAGGGAAAACAGCGCTGTTTAGCTTTTTATAGATCTCTTCATCACCACATGCAGAAACGATTAGACCGCCACGAGGACCTGCTAATGTTTTGTGAGTTGTTGTTGTAACAACGTGTGCGTGAGGGATTGGGCTTGGGTATACACCCGCTGCGATAAGGCCAGCAACGTGAGCCATATCTACGAATAAGTATGCACCTACTTTATCAGCGATTTCACGGAATTTAGCCCAGTCAACAACGCCTGAGTATGCAGAGAAACCAGCGATGATCATTTTTGGCTTGTGCTCTAATGCAAGTGCTTCAACTTGAGCGTAATCAATTTCGCCTGTTTCATCGTTTAGGCCGTATTGAATTGCATTGTACGTTTTACCAGAAAAGTTAACGTGTGAACCGTGAGTTAAGTGACCACCATGAGCTAAGCTCATACCTAGTACTGTATCGTGTGGCTGAAGAAGTGCTTGGAAAACAGCTGCGTTTGCTTGTGAACCCGCATGTGGTTGAACGTTAGCGTAATCTGTGCCGAATAATTCGTTTGCACGGTCAATAGCTAGTTGCTCAACAACGTCAACATGCTCACAACCGCCATAGTAACGTTTGCCTGGGTAACCTTCAGCATATTTGTTGGTAAGCTGAGAACCCTGCGCTTCAAGTACGCGTGGGCTACAGTAGTTTTCAGACGCGATCAGTTCGATGTGCTCTTCTTGACGAGCCGTCTCTTTATTGATGGCTGCAAATAACTCTGGATCGAAATCCGAAATATTCATGTTACGTTCTAACATGGGGTCTCCTAAGGCAACGTGTATGGTGTTTTTTAAAGGCTGTATTGTACGCTTAAAACGCACTTTTGCCTATCTTGTAAAGATGAACATATTTAAACAGGGATTGAATTTATTTCACAGTGTTTTAATAATGATATTTTTTTATTGATACATAATAAAAATTTATATATTTAAAATATTACATAGATTTTTAAAATGTCACTCTTCATGAAATTGTTTACGATTTATTGCGTTTTCATTGAGGCGAACTAAGCTTATAGAATTGCTCAATATCAAGGATGGTATAATTTCATGCTAGCTAAACCAATATACGAATTAGTCCCCTACGCATACTTCTCTCTTGGGATCAGTTGTATCACATTAGCTAATAATTATGTGCCAACTTTGATCGGCGTGCTCTTATTCTTATTAGGCGCTAATATTTGGCGGATGCGTTCAGAAGCCAGAAGAACCGATCATTCAAGCCAGCGTGTTAAACAAAAAAAACGTCGCTATTACTATGAATTTAAACCCTTTATTATTTTTATTTCGGCATTCACCTTGATGCAATGGACGCAAAATGAACTCGTTTCGGTGATCAGTATTTTGCTGTGTATCTCGGCAGGAGTCATTCTGAGCATGCGGATTTTAAACCGCCATAGTCATTCTTTACTTCATTAAAAGCTTCATTAAAGGCTTCATTAAAAAGAGCGGCTTAGCCGCTCTTTAATTAAGGTTATGCTAATTTATTTAACAGCTCAGTTCGAAGCAATTGATAATCAAACTTAATATCTTCAGCCAAACACTCATTTGCTAGCGCATCAGCGAGCGGTTTCGGCATAGGTAGTTCGATGTCTAAAATTTCTTCTACACTGTCTTTAAATTTAGCTGGGTGTGCAGTCGCTAAAAAGATACCTGCACTGCCATCAGCTAGATTTTCTTTCAAGCCTTGATAAGCAATTGCAGTATGAGGCTCTGCGATGTAACCCGTTTGATGAATTTTTTTCATCACCTCTTTTGTTTCTTCTTCACCAACACAGCTTGAATAAAAGTCATCATAGCTAAACCATTTGTTATCCAACATAAACTGAACACGTGGCCAGTTATTCGGTTTACTCACATCCATAGCGTTCGATAACGATTCAAGCGTGTCATTCGGTGCCCACTCTTTGCTTTGTAAGAAACGTGGCACAGTGTCGTTTTGGTTAGTTGTAGCACTTAGTTTCGCTACTGGCATACCAAGCACAGCCCCGATCATCGCAGCGCACACATTACCAAAGTTACCACTTGGTACTGAGATATGCACTTTACTACGCTGCTCTTTAGGTAATTGAGCAATGGCTTCAAAGTAATAGCAAACCTGTGCAACTAAACGACTGATGTTGATTGAATTAGCAGAATTTAGACCTAGCTTTTGTTTAACTTCATCGTCTAAGAAAGCTTGCTTTACCATGCTTTGGCAATCATCAAAGCTACCATCAACAGCATAGCAATGAATGTTATTGCCTAACGTTGTAAATAGCTTTTGCTGCGCTAGTGAAATTTTACCTTTCGGGTATAAAATCACGACATCGATATTTGGCTTATTATAAAATGCATGAGCAACTGCAGCCCCTGTGTCGCCTGATGTTGCTGTTAAAATAGTGACTTTTTCGCCTTGGTTAAATTGTGCAAGACACTCAGCCATAAAACGGCCGCCAAAGTCTTTAAACGCAAGCGTTGGGCCATGAAATAGCTCTAAGCAATAAATATCTTTTTCTACTTCAACCAATTTCACATCAAAGTTAAATGCATTTTGTACCATCTGTGCAACGGTATCGGCAGGTAGTTCATCGCCAATTAGGTGCGATAAAATCTTACTGCTTCGGCTAACAAAGTCTAAATCAAGTAACGCATCAATGTCTTGAATTGGCGTTAGGCTTTCAGGGAAGAACACCCCTTGGTTACGCCCTAACCCCGTTTTTACCGCTTCTACAAACGACACCTGTTGTGTTTCATCTTTTAAATTATGTAATTGCATGTTTATTCCTTAAAATCTTTAAAGCTGTCGTGTGCCAAGCTGATCAAGTTTACAGATATGGCTGAAACCTTGTTCATTTACATAATTATCATTCAACCAAGCTGCACACTTTTGAGCAGCTTCAAGACTCTTACACACGGTAAATAATGTTGGGCCAGCACCAGAAATACTGACAATCTCTGCGCCAAGCTCTGGCAAGGCACTTTTAGCTTCGGCAAAACCTTGGATTAATGGTGCGCGATGTGGCTCAGCGATTTCATCTGTCATAATTGATAACGCAGCATCAAAACGACCTGTTAGCAATAAGCTGCTAAATGCAGACAGTCGCTGTGCAAACTCAACACTGTCGTGCATTGATAATTGCGTTGGCAATACTGAACGCGCTTTTGCAGTATTCAGTGAAAAACCTGGAAAAGCCGCTACGTAATACCATTGATTATCAACGGGTAACGAAATTGACTTGTTCGGAATCAGTTCACCAGTTAATTGCAAGCCACCTAAATAACAGGGTGTGATGTTATCGTAATGACGGCCGCCACTTACTATGGCTTCAAAATCAGCCATTAACTCGATAAGTTGCTCTTGAGATAAGTTGGTTTCAGCGAACTTATCAAGGGCAGCAAATGCTGCCACCACAGAACAAGCACTTGAACCTAAACCTGAGCCAATTGGTAGGTTCTTTTTAAGCTCAAGTTTTACCGCTGGCATAGCCGGCGCAACGTGTTCTTTAAAATGAATTAAACATTGATAAGCCAAGTTTTCTTCAGCATTAGCAGGCAGTTTATGGGCATAGTCGCCAGAGCATACAAAAGTATCTTGCTCAGCGGCACTCACCTCTACAACATCACCTAATAACGTACCATCGATAGGTGCCAGCGCGGCACCTAGCGCATCAAAGCCGACAGCAAAATTCCCGATTGAAGCGGGTGCATATACACGGATCATGACCAGCTCCTAACGTGTTAACGTTTTTAAGATATCAGCAAATACGCCTGCAGCCGTTACTTCAGCACCTGCGCCATAACCACGAATCACAAACGGACGTGGTTGATAATATTGACTTAAGATTGCCAATGCATTTTCACCGTCACGGATATCGTAAAGAGCATGGCTACTATCTACGGCTTCAATGCCTACTTTACATTGACCGTTTTCAATAGTGCCCACATAACGAAGTACTTTCCCTTCACTTGCAGCGCTTTGAATGCGGTCGTTAAACTGTGCATCAAGAGATGGTAGTTTTGCCATGAAATCTGCTACAGAATCATCTTCTGCAAACCCTTTTGGTAAAACTGATTCAACTTCAATATCGCTAAGTTCTAACTCAAGACCCGACTCACGAGCAATGATCAGTAGTTTTCGGGCAACATCAGTGCCTGATAAATCATCACGCGGATCTGGTTCTGTAAATCCACTTTCTTTTGCTTTTAATGTTGCTTCGCTAAGTGATAAACCATCTTGCAGTGCACCAAACATATACGATAATGAACCCGATAAGATACCGCTGAACTTAATAAGCTCATCACCAGCACCAAATAATGATTTCAAGTTATCAAGAACCGGCAGGCCTGCACCTACGTTTGTTTCGTATAAAAACTTACGGTTATTCTTTTGTGTTGCTGCTACTAAATCTTGGTAGTAAGCATATGAGCTAGTATTGGCTTTTTTGTTTGCCGCAACCACATGGAAACCGGCATTCAAGAAATCAACATATTGCGCAGCAAGCTTATCGGCTGAGCTACAATCTACAATCACAGGGTTAATTAAATGGTTTTGTTTAACAAATTGCTCAACCAGATTTAAATCAAATGCCTGCTCTGACTCGGCTAGTTTGTCTTGCCAGCCATCAAAAGCAATACCTTCACTATCTAGATAAAGCTGTCTTGAGTTAGCAACACCGTACAAGTTCAGCTTGATGTTACGTTTTTCAAGCCATGCTTGCTGACGCTTTAACTGCTGGATAAGTTCTTGGCCCACTAAGCCACAGCCAAGCAAAAACACATCGATTGAAGGAATGTGAGTAAAGAAGTTCTCATGGCACACTTTTACTGCGTCGTTGCACAGTTCACCGTCGATAACCGCTGAAATGGCGCTTTCAGTCGAATCTTGTGCAATAGCAACAATGTTAACCTGCGCTTGAGCTAGTGAAGCAAAGAACTTAGCCGCTAAACCTTTGTGCGCACGCATGTTATCGCCAACTAGAGTAACAATCGCAAGGTTACGCTGTACTTGTATTGGTTCGATTAAACCGGCTTGTGATTCTAATTCGAAAGCAGTTTGCAATGCTTCTAAAGCAAGAGATAGGTCACTCTCATGCACACAGAAACTGATGCTAAATTCACACGAAGATTGAGTGATTAGTACAATTGAAACATTGTCGTGCGCCAGTGCATTAAATACTTTTGACGCCATGCCAACTTTACCTTTCATGCCTGGGCCAGACACCGTTAACATAGCGAGGTTTTGTAAACTTGATAACGCTTTAACTGGATCATTCGACACACTGTCGTTACTGATCACTGAACCTTCTGCATGTGGGTTATGAGTATTTTTGATCTCGCACGGCACGCCTGCTTTAGCACAAGGTAAAATCGTTTTCGGGTGCAATACTTTCGCACCAAAGTAAGAAAGCTCCATTGCTTCTTTATAAGATAACGAATCAACCTTAGATGCTTTTTTGATATAACGCGGGTCAGCATTGTAAACACCGTCAACATCAGTCCAGATCTGGCATACATCAGCTTCTAGGCATGCTGCTGCAATGGCTGCTGAGTAATCTGAACCATTACGACCAAGTGTTGTTAGCTCACCTTGCTCATTGGCAGCAGTGAAACCCGGCATGATATAAATTGTGCTCGGTGCCGCTTTTAATGCTGCTTGAAAACGTAACTTACTTGCATTCAAGTCAGCTTCAGCATCAATGTAGCCACCCACTGAAGCTATACAATCTGTCGCTTCTAAATAACGAGCATTACTGTCTTTAAGCATACACTCCATCAAGGCAACACTTACGCGCTCACCAAAACTGATTGCATAAGCACGTACTTGGTCTGGGCAACACTTTAAAAGTGCAACACCATCTAGTTTATTCTTAAGCTCGCTCAGATCAGGCCAATTTGCGGTCTGACCAAAGTCAGCTTCAACAGCAGCTTTTAGTTGTTCACAGCGTGCAACCAAAGCTTGCCATAACTCACTAAAATCTTGCCCTTGCTCAGCAGCGCTTGCTAATGCTACTAATGAATCTGTCATGCCACCCGGCGCTGACAGCACTAACAACATTTCATCGCGTAATTCTTCTTTGACTAACTGAGCTACCTGTTGCAAACATCCGTAGTCGTCCAAGGACGACCCACCAAATTTTAATACTCGCATTATTTATGTTTCCTCATTCCATAAACGAAAAAGGCCTGTGTTCTAGTGAACACAGGCCTATAATTTTGTTGCACCGACCTATGCCACTATCCCGTAAGGATGATGGTTGTAATAATAATGGTCGTTGCGTGATTAAATGTTTTCATAGCCTGTAGACTGCCTTAAATATAGCCAGCCTGTCAACCCTTAAAGAAAAGATAAATTATGCGTTTGTGTTATATAAAAGATTAGTGAATACCAAATTTATGCAAAGTTGCTTTTAGTCGCACAAGATCTATCGGTTTATCAATGAAGTCAATAGCACCCAATTTTACTACTCTTTGTTTCATTTCAGCCTGAATATCAGCCGAAATCACTATAACAAAGCACTCAATTTTCTCTGCTTTGATTGTTTCGAGCACTGCAACACCATCCAATTCTGGCATGGTTAAATCTAAGCACAATAGATCAAAGTTTTGCTCACGCAATAAGGTAAGAGCTTCGCGGCCATTAGTGGCTTGTTGAACATCTGCATCCAAGCAATCCCCTAAACAGCGTACTACCTGCTTTCGGGCAATATTTGAATCATCACAGACCAGTACTGAAAAATTAGGATTATTCATGAAATAAAAATCTTCGCTGTAGCAAATACAACATCAAAAAAGGCTAAATTAAAGATGGAATAAATTTATAACACACTTTTTCAAGCGCAGTAAGGGCAAGTTTTTTCAAAATTTACTAACAATTTATAAATGTTCCAGTAAAAAAGGATATATTTATTTCTTTTTAACCATTTATTAGCTAACTTTAGAACTAGCTGAATGTATTACAATTGTCACCAAGGAGCTATGGATATTCCATGCTACAAAAAAGCCTGTCTAAAGAATTATTAACAAATGTACTCTCAGTCTACTTTTTACTTACTTTTGTAGTGACCTGTGGACAAGTTATTGCTGAGTACGTTAATACCAAAGATTACATTCGCGACGAATTAACGACTTTACAAAAAACATTTAGCCGCAGTTTAACCCGCGCTATTTGGGAACTGAACGATAAACAAACCATCACCACGGCTGAGGGCTTACTGGCAATCCCTATGATCGAGGGTATTATTGTTCGTGATGATAGCGGCGAGGTACTCTCTCAGTTAGGTCGCTCGTTAGATATTCACGAGCTATACAGTCAACAGTTAGTGCAAGAAGAAGCGATTATCGAGGATACGCCATCAGGCTTATTCGGTTACACATTCCCACTCATTTTTGAATTTTCAGGTAAAACAACACAAGTAGGTGATGTAACCCTGTTTTCAAGTCGTGAAGTGGTATTTAGCCGCATCATGATTTCTATCTACTTTTTAATTGGTAATGCGATGATCAAAACCACCTTTTTGATCATTCTTTTCCTACTTGCATTTAGAAAGCGCTTAACCGAGCCATTGGCACAATTCACAGAACAAATTGAAGATCTTGAACTAAACGACCTAGAAGGCCGCCATATCGAGATCAAAACCGTTGAGCACAACGAATTAAAAGTAATGGAAGAGTCTTTCAACCGCTTAATTGATAAGGTAGTACTTTACCGTGAAGAGCTTGAACATACGCAAAAAGAGCTTTTGATAAGCAACGAAAAGCTCGACCAACATAACTTACAGTTAGAGCAAGAGGTAGCACGCAAAACATCAAACTTAAGCCAAGCGATGATGGACTTGCAGCAACAAAAATACGAGCTAGAAAAACAAAAGCTGACACTAACTGAAGAAATCGATTTACGTAAACAAACTGAACAAGAACTCATAACCAAGCAAACTGAGTTACAACGCTACCTTGATGAACTAAATATGGCGCAAGAACGCTTAGTTGGCTCAGAGAAAATGGCTGCTTTAGGTGGCTTAGTGGCGGGTATTACTCATGATGTAAACACTCCTATTGGGATAGGTGTTACCGCAACATCATTTTTACAAGAACGCTTGGACCAAATTGAAGCGGCATATAAAGAAAAAACCCTATCGCCAAAAGCGCTTGAAGAGTTTATTAATGACGCCAAGCAAAGTACTAGCCTACTCACAAGTAACCTAGACCGAGCTTCTGAGCTGGTTGCAAGCTTTAAGCAAATTGCAGTGGACCAAGCCAGTGAAGCAGTACGTACCATTAACTTTAAAGAGTATTTAGGTGAAGTGATCCGCTCACTCCATCCAAAGCTAAAGAAAACATCGCATCATATTAATTTAGATTGCCCTGATGATTTAACACTTAACCTGCCTGCGGGTGCGATTAGTCAAATTTTCACAAACTTGATTATGAACTCACTCATTCATGGTTTCGAAGGAATTGAAAGTGGCATCATTGATATTGTTATCAAAGAAGAAGATGACGAAGTCGTTATCGACTTTAAAGACAATGGTAATGGCGTATCAAAAGAGCAGTTAGAAAAGCTATTCGACCCATTTTTTACAACCAAGCGCGACCAAGGCGGCAGTGGCTTGGGCACACATATTACTTTTAACCTTGTTAAGCAAACCCTGAGTGGCGATATTGAGGTATCAAGCGAAGTCGGTAAAGGCTTGCACTACCATATTAGTTTTCCGAAAAACATGCCAAAGCCACTTTCAATGTTTAACTCATAAGCAATTAACGCTGATGCCGAAATGATTCATTTCGGCATCAGTTTTTTATTGCTATGATTGGGCAAATTTATTGAAAGGATTAGCCTAATTATGTGGTTTAGTAACCTTATCTGTTACCGTTTTAAACAAGACGTTTCATACTCTCAAGAAGACTTCGACAAAGCCCTAGAACAAGACTTGTTCCGCTCATGTACAGGCCAAGAGCTTTCAACTTTCGGTTGGACAAAAGCCTTTGGTAAACATGGTCAAACCCTATCTCATTTCTCTCAAGACAGCATTTTAGTATGTGCTAAACGTGAAGAAAAAGTACTGCCAGCTGCCGTTATCAACGAATTGGTTGCAGAGAAAGTAGAGCAAATCGAAGCTGAAGAAAACCGCCCAGTAAAGAAAAAAGAAAAAGACGAACTAAAAGAAAATATTCTGCACACTTTACTACCTCAAGCATTCAAAAAATCGAGCCTACAGTTTGCGTTTATTGATCAAAAGAATGGCTGGGTTGTGGTTAACAGCGCAAGCTTTAATAAAGCAGAAGAGCTTTTAGCCCTATTACGTAAATCACTTGGCACGTTACCTGTCGTACCTGCATTTGCGAATTACGATTTAGATGTATTTTTAACTGACTGGTTAACTAATTTTAGTACCCCTGAAGGCTTTTCTATCGGTAATGATGCAGAGCTTGAAGAAGCCGATGACAGTGGCGCTCAGGTTAAATTAAAAGGCCATGACTTATCATGCGACGAAGTAAAGTCACACTTAGAAAATGGTAAGCGCGTAACTAAGCTGGCTCTTGATTGGCAAGAACGCGTTAAGTTCATGCTTCAAAACGATGGTTCAATTAAGCGTTTAAGCTACTCAGAAACATTAAAAGAAGAAAACGCCGACATTCCAAAAGAAGATATGGCGGTCAAACTTGATGCTGACTTTATCTTAGCGTCAGAAGAAATTAAGCAATTGCTAGAAGAGCTGACTCAAGGCTTAGGCGACGCAGAAGATTTATAAAATTAATCTGAGAGTTAATTAATTTAAAAGCGCGACTAAGTCGCGCTTTTTGTTAAAGTTATTCAGTAAAAATTGCTTTTACTTCATTAAGCATATCGTTATATTCATCGTCACTGAACATATCTAGTGATTCAATCACGCCTTTGTCCATGTAAGTTTGCAATGCCGCAGACTTATCAGACACCTGTAAGATGCCTTCTAAAATCGCGCCAATACGAATAAAATCAACATAGCAAATATGCTCTGGACGATAGTTTGGATTTGCCCAGCTTTCAGCTACTTCTACAAACTCATCAGTAAAGCCCCAAGCACGCATAATTGCGCCACCTACTTTACCACCCAGCTTTTGAATGGCATGAGCAAGGAAACTTGGGTTTGCGAACACCTCGGGGTGCTTTTCAGCTTCTGTTAAAATGGGCAGTACGCCAATGTTATAAACCAATGCCGCTAAGGTAATTGTGTCGCGATTCAATGATGTATGCTTATTTCTGCGTAAGAAGAAATCCATCAAGGTAATTGAGTGACATGCTACTTTGAGGGTTTTCTGCCATGCCTTGTCCATATAGCCTTTGATAAGCTCATTATGCGATACAAACAGCTGCTCCATTGCCATTGCAGTTGCAATGTTCTTAATTTGACGTAGACCAATTCGTGTTACAGCTTGGTGTAGATTTGTAACTTTAACTGAGCGCCCTATAAATGCACTGTTGGCGACTTTGATCATTCGTGCTGATAATGCCGGATCATGAGAGATGACATCTGCCATATCCATCAAGTTTACCTCGGGGTTATCCGCGGCTTGCCTTACCTTCACTGCAACTTCTGGTAAGGTAGGTAACACTAAAGTGTCATTATTTATTCTGTCGACCAATATGGTCAGTAATGCATTTTCTGTTGACATATGTGTGCCATCCTCTTGGGTTAGCCCGCCTAAACAAAGGCAGACTAATGACTGACATTATTAGATTAGTTATAGTTTTAGTATTGTCTAACTTAGCGCTAAAGTTAAGAAATTCACAGAAATTATCTATTTTTTATATTTTTTAACTAACTAGGGCGTGTATATGGTCTCCTCCAACATTGCAAGAATAAACAATGAGTTTTGACAGGGATAGGTTTGCGTTCGTATATCCGGCTTCTTAATTGAAACACTTTGGTTTCGAGCCTCGATGAACTTCGCACATAT
>NZ_JBECOT010000045.1:0-32950 GCF_040104395.1 Pseudoalteromonas sp. BZA4 | reverse complement strand
TACAACGTTGATAGGCAGGATGTGGAAGTGGTGTGAGCCATTAAGCTAACCTGTACTAATTACCCGTGAGGCTTAACCATACAACGCCAAACGCGTTTTATGACAGCGTAACAGACAGAAGTTAAGATACTAAAGTAGACATTTACTTGATATCAGAATTCCAGATTTATTAATTTGCTCAAAAGAGCGAATTAAAACCAAATTTGCTTGGTGACAATAGCGTTTTGGACCCACCTGACCCCATGCCGAACTCAGTAGTGAAACGAAACAGCGCCGATGATAGTGTAGCAGCTGCTATGTGAAAGTAGGTCATCGCCAGGCTCCAAATAAGAGAAAGCCCGATTCGAAAGAGTCGGGCTTTTGCGTCTGGAGCTGTCAGCTTTCAGCTTTCAGACGTCAGCTGAACTGTGGGGTTGTTTAGTGCAGAGACTCCCTCAGCATTCACCCTATTCATTCTCCAGGTAGGTTGGGTAGAGCGCAGCGAAACCCAACAAGTTAGCGAGTTGCAAGTTAGCAAGGGTAAAGTTGAACTGCGGGGTTGTTTAGTACAAAGTCACCCTCAGCAACCCCCCCGTAGGAGGCACTTCAGTGCCGAATCTAGACCAGAACAAACACATTCATGGCTGAAGCCATTCCTACAAGCACACTTTGCCTAGAGCCTAAAGCCTAGAAGCTCCAGCAGAGGAAGACGCAGCACCAAACATCCACACCGCGCGGCTGAACGCTGACGGCTGAAAGCTGCTAGCTCTGTGATGTGTTGGCTTTCGCTCCGCTCTACCCAACCTACGCCAGACCTTTCAACTTTCCCCTAACTAACTTTACTCTTTCTAACTCGCTAACTAGCGACTAAAAAAGCCCATACTCTTCGGTTTCTTCTGCTTCGTGGCGCATGAGGTGCTCTGGGCGGAAGATGGCACTTGGGTCTAATAATAAGCTGTGTTTATGCTTCATTTTGATTAGTCCGCGCATCATGTTTTTAGTTTGCGGATCAACATCAAAACCAACCGAGGTAAGTTGGTCTAACGGTTTGATGTCTTCTTTTTTTACGTTGATGTTGTCTTCTACTTTGTCGACTAGAAGGCCTATATGAGGTGTTACACCGTCTTTTGTGGTGAAGATGATGATTGGCTTGTAATCAAGAATGATCTGCTCACGTGCCGATTCAAACAATCTAATAAGCTGGTTGAATGTTTGGCGCTTTTTCTCTGCAAATAGGCTAATCACCTTGTCGTGAGGTTGGCTTTTTTGCAATTCTAATAACTCACCGGCCATAGCATGTAATTCACGGTGTGGCTTATCAAACTTGGCTAAGATACTTTGTAAGTCTTCGTTATCGGTTTCAAAGTTGTTATACCAACGACCGAATGCACATTTGTCTGGATCTGTGGCTTTTGTAAAAGGTGCACCTGTTACTAGGCTATTTTCTAAGGCATCTAGCCAATCTAAATGGTCTTTTTCTCTTTCGACTAAAAGGTCAGATAATTCGGTATTGGTCTCTTTGGTTGAGTGATTGTTTAATACAATTCCTAAATCAAAGATAGGCGTTGGGGTTTCCATATAATCTTTAACCCCAATGAAGCTTTTATTTTCATTTGGCAACGACGTTAAATTTCCTTCGTAACGCTCAGTTAGAAGAATATCGAGAATTTTTAGTGAAATGGTCTTTTGGCCAACTCGAAAATTAATCAGATCCATATTTTCCTCAAAGCCTTGTTAAGTCTCTATAGCATAGAACATTATTGTAATTTAGTCGTAGTTTAACCTAATTACTTTTAAAATATGAGCGGTAGATTTTTTTGTTATTTCCCGCAGTGTGAGTGTTAAATAGATCAGCGAAATCTGATGTGTCAGTAAAGAGACGATTTAGCTCAGTCAGCAGACATTGATTGTTTAGAGGCGTTGGGCATTTTTGGGCAGCGCTAACGAGTGCAACAGCATTCAAATAACCTTCAAATATAATTCTATTCGCACTAGTGTGATAAGGCTCTATATCTTCAATAAATTGCTTACACCAAGGGTTTTTACAGTTATTTGGGTCAGGTACCACTTCAGTGACCATAATGTTGGCAGGCTGTTTAACTCGCTGATATAAATCATGGCTCGAAACGAAAGACACCGAAGTATAGTCTGGGTTGAAGTTTTGTTTGTTCGCTGCATTAATAAATTCAGCGAGAGGCTCGTAGGTGCCGACTAAACAAATCGCGGTTGCATTACTTTCTTTTAGAAGCGCTAAAGCTTTTGAAATATCATCACTATTACGCTTAAATCGCGTGACTTCTACAGGTTTAATACCATGTATTTTTAGGGCGTTAACGAGATTGCTCTCTACCATATAACCAAACTCATCGGCTTGGATCATTAAGCCAATTTTTTCATGCTTACGCTCTTTAACTAGGTAGTTAATTTGCTCTATGGCTTCATCTTGGTAGCTCGCACGAAGATTAAATACATTCGGCATTGAGCTGTTATGTAAAAAGTCAGCGCCTGTAAATGGCATGAGAAATGGAATACGGTGTCTATCTAGCAGGGGCTTAATTGCATGAGCTGTTGGCGTGCCCATAGAGCCAAAAATCGCATGGATCTTTTGGTCAAATAGAAACTCGCGGGTATTCACTACGGTATTTTTTGGCTCATAGCCATCATCAGCTAAGATCAGATCGATACTTTGGCCATTAATACCGTTTTCTTTGTTGATTTTGTTAAAGTAAATATTACTACCAAGCGCTAGCTGTTCACCTATTTGCTTAGCAGGTCCAGTCAGTGCCGTCGACATCCCGAGTTTAATGGTAGGTTGTTCGTGTTCAGCTAAAGCTAACTGAGATAGTAGCAAGGCATAAAAACATAAACACTTAATGGCTGTTATTTTGAAGTGATTTATAGTGAGCATACCAACCTTGCACTGCGGTTTTGAACTGTGAGTCTAAGTCTTTTTTACCTGTAAAACCGGCTTCTTCGATCAAGCTATTTACAGAGGTTTGCTGTAATACTAGTCGAATAAGGATGAATTTTGTATGTTCATCTAATAAATTTAGACTAATTGGTGTGCTCCAAATCATTTTCCATAGCAATGGCTGTACTTGGAAGAGGTTAATGTCACCGGTTAACAGTCGCTCAGCTCTTGTATTTAAGGCAGAAGATAAGGAACTTTTTGGTAAGCCTTTGAATAGCTCTGCAATAAGCTGCCAAGGAAGTGAGCTAAAGTGACCAAGGAGTTGCAAAGAGAAATCTTGTTTAAATTCCTCTATTAAGAGTGCTGCGCTATCTGTGCTTTGCTTACCTAATGCTTTAATCACTAAAGCAGCATGTTCAGCCGTTGCTTTGTCATGACTAAATCCAAGCTTAACAATATTAAAGCCATTACTTTGCCAAAACTTAACTAACGCTGCATTTGCGCCAAAACTGGCACCAAAATAACTGCAATTATTTAATTGGCTTTCGCAGTAGTTTAACAGGGCTGAGCCAATACCTTGTTGATGACGTTCAGGTGCAACAGCTATTCTCACAACTCTCGCTGAGCGTTTACACAAGTCTTCTGTATTTCGGCTCAATTGAGTCAGAGATTGCGCCATTAAATGACCATGAGGCCTACGCTTTCCTTTTATTACTTGCTCTGCGATTTCTGGTGCTAAGCCACCCTCAATAGCGATTAAGCAAACGGCTTTTAATGCATTTTCTTGTTTGCAGATCGATAGCTGTAACTCTGGGGCATCAAGCAATTGGCGTAAGTCGTTTACCGTGGTTTGGTAATGAGCCAGCGCCAGTAGCGCCATAATTTGGCTAAGCAGCTGCTCATCTTCAACGAGTTGATCTTTGCTTATATTTTCAAATTGGTAAGACTTACCACTTTGCGTATCTAGGTACTTTGCATCGAGTAGTAATAGTTCGCGTAGGCTATTTTCGAGGGGGTCATGTTTAGCAAAACGAATAGGTTCATCCAGAGTAACTGCCTTTAGCGATTTATATTGGCTACGTAAGTAATGTAAAAAGCGCAACGTGTAACCACGCCCATTCCCTTCATAACCAACCATAGTGCTCGCAAATACGATTCGTGGATAACTTTTTAGTATCTCTAATAGCATAGGAACCGGAATCGCCGCAGCTTCGTCGACAAATAACAGATCGCAGTCAGGTTTTTCGTGTAGCAGTGTATCTGGCGCAATATAGCTAAGGTTAGCTAGTTGCTTACAGTTTTGCTCTTTGCTAACACCAAGCTCAGTGGCTAAATGCTTAAAGCTTGTTTGTACGGCTTTGGTTTGGGTGGCACAAATAAGGATTCTTTTATCTTGAAGACTTGCTGCTGCAAGCCCTAAAGCAGCTGACTTACCACGACCTCGGTCGGCACTGATCACAAAAGGACGATTAGCGCGCCCTGTTGCGGTTTTAATTATTTGCTCAACACATGCTTGTTGTTGCTGATAATTTATCTCAGCAGTTGCTGGTGATACTGATTGGTAAGCAGGGAGCGAGTGTTCAGTAAAATAATGTGGTTGCAACTCTAGCTTGGCGAATAAACGCTGATTAAAAAAGCTGTGTTTAATTTCTTCGCCATAAGAGGTAATACTAGTGAGTGCAGGGTCTTGCCACTTGCGGTCATCGGGCAGCAACAGTATCAGTACACCACCTGCTTTTACGGTACCTGCAAGCGCGGCTAGTTTATCGGCATATAAGCCGCTAAAACCATCAAAAATTGCGTGTTGAAACTCTTGGCCAAGAATTTGGTGAGCATGTTTTGGAAACTCACTATTTGCTAATAATGAGTTGCTACTGAAAACATAGGTATTTTTAAGCGCTAATTGGTTTGCAAACTGATAGCACCAAGTTTCGCAGCCTTGCACAATGACAAGCTGGCGATGCTTTGCGATCACCAGCTCATTACACAGTGCTGTTAAATACTCATTATAAGGCTTGAAGTCTTGCATACTGTGTTACAAGCCATTTGCTGCCTAGGTCATCAAAGTTCACTTGAATACGTGACTGTGCGCCGCTACCTTCGTAATTGAGTACGGTTCCTGCGCCGAACTTGGCGTGTAATACGCGTTGTCCTAAGTTAAAGCCGCTTTCTTCAAATGCGGCATGTGTTACTGAGGGACTAAAACGACCTGCCGCGGGTGGTCTTGAAACCTGTGTTTTAATACGAATTTCTTCGATACAGTCTTCAGGCATTTCACGTAAAAAGCGTGATGGGCTGTGGTATTTTTCTTGGCCGTATAAACGGCGGCTTTCTGCATGGCTAATATATAGTTTTTCCATCGCGCGAGTCATACCAACATAACAGAGGCGGCGTTCTTCTTCTAAACGGCCAGACTCTTCATTACTTTGTTGTGATGGGAACATGCCCTCTTCAACACCAACCATAAATACCAGTGGGAATTCTAGGCCTTTTGCTGAGTGTAATGTCATCATTTGCACTGCGTCTTCGTGCTCATCAGCTTGGCCTTCGCCAGATTCTAGTGAGGTATAAGCCAAAAATCCCTGTAGTGGTGAGCTGAACTCTTCATCTTCAGGGAGTTCGTATTGACCACAAGCACTAATAAGCTCTTCTAAGTTTTCTACGCGGGCACGGCCTTTTTCACCTTTTTCAGCTTGATACATTGCCATTAACCCTGAGGTTTGAATGGCATATTTCGCTTGCTCTTCTAAGGTGAGATCGCTGATTTTATCTTCGATATGCTCAACAAGTTCTAAGAATTTAGTGACGGCACTTGCTGCACGGCCAGATAGATGCTGCTGCTCTACAATAGCCTTTGCGGCATACCAAAGTGGCAATGATTCATTGCGAGCGCAATCACGGATATGGCTTAGCGTTTTATCACCAATGCCGCGGGCTGGGGTGTTAATAACGCGCTCGAAAGCAGCATCATCTTGACGGTTACCCACTAAACGTAAATACGACAGTGCATCTTTGATCTCTTGGCGTTCGAAGAAGCGCATACCGCCGTAAATACGGTATTTTAAGCCTTCTTGTAGCATTGCTTCCTCGAGTACTCGAGATTGCGCATTGTTACGGTATAAAATGGCGGCGTCCTGTAATGCATTACCTGCATTTAGCCAGCTACGTAATTTGCTGCTAACAAAGCGCGCTTCGTCTAATTCATTAAACGCAGCGTAAACAGAAATAGGCTCACCATCATTGCCGTCAGTCCACAGGCTTTTGCCCATGCGTTCAGCATTGTTTTTGATCAGCGCATTTGATGCTTTTAAGATTGTTGCCGTTGAACGGTAATTTTGTTCAAGGCGAATGGTTTCGGCTTCGAAGTCAGTTAAAAAGCGTTTGATATTCTCAATTTTTGCGCCACGCCAGCCATAGATACTTTGGTCATCATCACCTACGATCATAATACTGTTGGTGTTACCTGCGAGTAATTTTAACCAAGCGTACTGAATAGTGTTGGTATCCTGGAACTCGTCTACCAGCATGTGGGCAAAACGCTGTTGATAGTGACGTAAAAGTGTTGGGTGGTTCTTAAGTACTTCGTAGCAGCGTAGTAGTATTTCTGCAAAGTCGACTAAACCTGCACGGTCACAAGCCTCCTGATATGCAGCATAGACTTTTAGCATCATTTGCTCATTAATATCGTAGGCTTGAATGTCTTTAGGACGTAGACCTTCATCTTTTTTCGCGCTGATATACCAACCAAATTGTTTTGCTGGCCACTTTTTATCATCGATGTTCATCGCTTTGAGTAAGCGTTTGATCATACGTTGTTGATCGTCAGAATCTAAGATTTGAAAGCTTTCAGGCAAGTTCGCTTCACGGTGATGGGCGCGTAAAATACGATGAGATAAGCCGTGGAAGGTACCAATCCACATACCACCAACCGGTGCTTTTAACGTTTCTTCTACACGGGTACGCATTTCTTTCGCGGCTTTGTTAGTGAAGGTTACCGCAAAGATGCTGTATGCAGAAGCTTGCTCAACTTGCATGAGCCATGCGATGCGATGAACAAGTACTCGAGTTTTACCAGAACCTGCACCTGCAAGTACCAGCATATTTTGCAATGGGGCTGCGACTGCATCCCGTTGTTTGTCATTTAAGCCATCGAGTAATTCAGAAACGTCCATCGTTACGCCTTTTCAATCTATAATGGGTGGAGTATAACAGGTGTTTATGCAAGGCTAAATAAAATACTGTTTTTATAAACAGCTATTTTGGCAAGTCATTAAAATTACGATATAAAAATTGTGAATTTGACCGATTTTTAGCAAAAAGAACTAAAATTAAAATCACGCCACTTTTTAACACTTTGATTTGTAAGTCATAATAAGTTGGCATAAAGTGTGATTATAAAAAGTATAATCATTAAAAACTACAGAGGTTAGTATGGCAGAGCAAGGTTCTGGCGGTAATGTAATCGCAGCAATATGTAATATCTTTTTTCCTGGTTTAGGACAATTGGTACAAGGTCGTTTAATGGCGGCTATTGCATTCTTTTTAGCATGGGTTATTAGTGGTGCACTAATTTATGTTGCAGTTGGCTTTATTTTACTGCCAATCGTATACCTATGGGCGATTATTGATGCTGCACGCTTCAAGTCGCGACTCTAGCTATTTAATTAGCACAAACTCGAGCGCCACTTAGGCGCTCGAGCTGTTTTAAGGCGACTAAACTCGCCACGTTTAGCTGCAAACGGTATAATTAGCAGATAACGTATTAAGAGTACCCTCCATGGAATATCAATTTATCCGCGACCCTATTAGCGGTTTACGCATTAAAATTTCCTCTGAACACGCCATTATAGGCCGTTGGCTAAACGAAGAAGTCGGAAAAGAAAAAATTGCGATGGTGCAAGCGTTGATCTCTGCTGTTAAGAACAGTCATGAGTCTTTAACCTTACAAGGTCAAGAAATTGATTTGATCTTAAGTAAAGACGAAGCGCTGTTCGAAGCACATGCATTACATCAAGACAACGAAGATTTAGTTGCTTATCAAGATGATGATTTAATGCTTGAAGAAGAGGGCTTGTGCAGCGGTTGTGGTTTTGAAGACTTTGTCGATTTAATTGAATCTTGGCAAGAATTTACACAAAGCCGATAAGCAGAAGCATATCCTGCTTATCGGTTGCTAATTTATTGCTCACTCACTGATTTAACAGCGGCTAGTAATAAATCTTCTGTTAAGCGTACTTTGTAATTTGGGTTGGCGTATTGAAAATGAACTAACCCATTAGTATCTATTACGAATACTGCGGGTACTGGCAGTGCTACTTTTGGCTCACCTTCTAACGAGACAAAGTTAACCCCAAGCTTATTACGGTAAATTTTTGCTGTTTTGTCATCTAAATAAAATGCTAAACCTAACGTTTGCGCCAAAGTAAGGCTGTCGTCAGAAAGCAATTGATAGCTAGGAGCTGTAATTTTTGTTTCAGCGAGTTTTTCAGGGCTATCTGGTGAAACGGCAATTAGTTGCGCGTCTAAGCTTGCTAATTCTTTCTCTATTTTTTGCACGCTGGCCAATTGTTTTGAACAATATGGGCACCAGCCACCACGATAAACAATCAGCACGGTAGTTTTTTCTTTAAAGCGCTCAGCTAGCGAGACGGTTTTACCGTATTGGTCTTTCAATTCAACATTTGGCACCGTTAAGCCAGGTAATAACGGACTAACTTGCTCTGCTGATTCGGCAATATTGGTTGCAGTTGCAGCGATAACGTGGCTTGATAGTACAAACAGTGCACTAATGAATAGAGATTTAAACATGGGCTTCCTCGGTTATTCTTATCAACTGCAAAGATGACCTGATTGTTGCGGGATTTATTTCATCTTTACCTACATCAAACTCAAATTTAACTGTAGTATATAGGCAAATAAAAAATGCAAGTTGGGATAAAGAATGTCTGCTAATTTACAAAAACTCGTTGTTATGCTCGAGATGCAAAATGCGATGAATACCAAAGTTCATGAGCAATGGTTTAGCCAAGGTTTTGAATGGTATCGTGCAATTTGGGTTGAGTGTGCTGAAATGCTGGATCACTACGGTTGGAAGTGGTGGAAGAAACAAACCCCAGACACAGAACAAGTTATTTTAGAGTTAGTTGATATTTTCCATTTTGGTTTATCTTTACGCATTGATGGTGAAACCAGCTATGAGCAGTTAGCTGCGCAACTTGAAGCTGAGTTAAGTGCGCCAGTTCAAGCAGATGACTTTAAACAAACACTCGAATTATTAGCCGCGTCAGCAGTCGCTGAAAAGAGTTTTAATGCAGCTGCGTTTGCAGGTTGTATGGCGCAAATTGGTATGGATATCGATGATTTATATCGTGGCTACGTTGGTAAAAACACCTTGAACTTCTTTCGCCAAGATCATGGCTACAAAGACGGTAGCTATATCAAGGTGTGGAATGGTCAAGAAGATAACGAGCACTTAGTTGAAGTGGTTAAAAGCCTAGATACAGAGCATGCAGATTTTGCAAAGCTTGTATACCAAGGCTTAGAGCAGCGTTACCCGAAGTAATCATTCAACGGGTATAAGCTCGCGAAAATCGATGGTTGATAAAAAGCCATCGAACTGCTTATGCGGTTGCTGACTATCAGGGTTGGCAACCGCAAGTATATGACCAATACCAAACTCTTTTGCCGCATCTAGCACGGCAGGGCTGTCATCCACAAATAAAGTCCGTTCCTTATCAAACTGCCATTCTTGATGTACTTGTTGCCATAATGGTTGATGCTCTTTACTCACGCCATATTGATGAGTTGAGATCACACCATCTAAATAATTATCGATAGCAGTATGTTCAAACTTTAACATGGCACAATCTGGGTGTGCGTTAGTAAGCATGATCAATTGCTTGCCTGCTTTTCTAAGCTCAGTTAAAAACGGCGGAACATCTTCACGAATTCTGATTAAATGTTGAATGTCGCGTTTCAGCGCCATAATTGGTAAATCAAGTTGTTGTTGCCAATAATCTAAGCAGTACCAATTAATTTGTCCGTGAACTTGTTGATAACGATGTAAAATGTCAGCTTTTGCTTCGTCTAAGCTGATTTTATGTTTACGCGCATATTGCTCGGGAATAACGGTTAGCCAAAAGTAATTATCGTAATGCAAATCGAGTAGGGTGCCATCCATATCTAACAACACAGTATCGATTTTTGACCAATTTAACATAGGCAATTCACTTTAAAAGATTTATGATGAGCATAACTGCCATGATAGCAAATTAATGCCAATGACACAGAAAAAGCATCCTACACCACCGCAAATTTTGTCTAATGAAGTTGTCGCTAAAAGTCGACTATTTACTGTTGAATCTCTCGAATTGAAGTTCTCAAATGATGAGCAAAGGCAATACGAAAGAATTCGTGGCGGTGGCAGAGGGGCAGTTATGATTGTGCCAGTAACGGCCGATAACGAACTGTTATTAGTGCGAGAATATTGTGCAGGCACCAATGATTATCAGTTGGGTTTTCCAAAGGGCCTGATTGACCCAGGCGAAACACCACAGCAAGCCGCAGACCGTGAGCTTAAAGAAGAAGTTGGTTTTGGTGCTAAGCATTTCGCTGAACTTAAAAAAGTCAGCATGGCGCCGAGTTACTTTAATGCCACTATGCATATTTTATATGCTGAAGATCTCTACCCTGAAACCTTACCTGGTGATGAGCCTGAACCGCTTGTCGTTGTAAAATGGCCAATAAGTGATTGGCAATCATTATTGCAACAAGAAGACTTTACTGAAGCACGAAGTGTCGCAGCTTTGCTATTATTAACAAAGTACTTAGAGTCGGGAGCGGGCAATGAATGATTTTTTAGAACCGTGTATTCGGTTAGCTGAGCAAGCAGGCGATGCCATTATGGCCATTTATCAGCAGGATGATATTGGTGCTGAGCAAAAGTCAGATCATACTCCGGTCACCAAGGCTGACTTAGCATCGAACGATGTATTAATGGCTGGTTTGAAAGCCATAGCCCCTGATATTCCAATTATGTCTGAAGAAACACCCATTCCGGCGCTGGCAGACAGAAAAGATTGGCACCGTTATTGGCTGCTTGATCCTATGGATGGTACAGGGGAGTTTATTCTAGAAAGCGGTGATTTTGCAGTTAATATCGCTTTAGTTGAAAATAATCGCCCAGTACTGGGTGTTATCCATTGGCCAGCGAAACAAGTGACTTATTTTGCTAGTTATCAAAATGGCGCATTTAAACGTGAAAATGGCCAAGATCAGCAAATTTCGGTAGCAACACCCGATAACTTAACCTTAGCTGTAAGCCGCAGACAAAAAATTGAAGCGGTCAGTCAGTATTTAAATACTCAGTTTGCGACGGTGGCATTAGGCTCATGTTCATTAAAGGCTTGTATCATCGCAGAGGGTAAAGCTGATTGTTTTTTACGTATCGGGCCAACGGGTGAGTGGGATACTGGGGCGTCACAAGTGATTGTAGAAGAAGCTGGTGGCTGTATTACTGATGCCGAATTCAACCCGTTAACTTACAATCAACGAGAAAGCACAGAAAACCCTGACTTTATTGTGATGGGTCACCCTGATTGGGAGTGGCAAAAAATGATTAGTCCTCATCAGCGAGCTTTTTAGCTTTGTTTTGTGTGGTTTTTGTTCGTTTGAGTTAAATTTGTCACTATAACCCTTGATTTCTAATCTTATTGCTATATGATAGCGCTCTCTCTGAAACAGGGCAGCAATAACATGCTTATGTTACTCAGAGATTACAGGCGCGGGATGGAGCAGAATGATAAATCATTCGTCGGACTCGCTAATACCTGAAGTCGAAGGTCGTCGGTTTAAATCCGGCTTCTGGGACTCTAAACATACAGGCGCGGGATGGAGCAGCCTGGTAGCTCGTCGGGCTCATAACCCGAAGGTCGTCGGTTCAAATCCGGCTCCCGCAACCAATCTTTATAAAGATTGGTGTAATGTTGGAACTATAAAGGTCGTCGTCACGGCGTGAGGCATTCACTCTTCACCTTCACAGCTCCCGCAACCAATTCTTTGAATTGGCTGACTTCTTAAATTAAGTGAGAAGTAAAATAAACTTAATATTCAGGCGCGGGATGGAGCAGCCTGGTAGCTCGTCGGGCTCATAACCCGAAGGTCGTCGGTTCAAATCCGGCTCCCGCAACCAACTTCTTAAATTAAGTGAGAAGTAAAATAAACTTAATAATTTCAGGCGCGGGATGGAGCAGCCTGGTAGCTCGTCGGGCTCATAACCCGAAGGTCGTCGGTTCAAATCCGGCTCCCGCAACCAACTGAAATTAAAGATTAAAATTAAATGAGTTTGACAAGCAGGCACGCGAAAGCGTGTTTTTTTATGCCTGAAAAAGCTGGAAGCTTTAAGCTATAAGTTTTAAGTAGAATGAGAGTGTTGTTTAGTGCAGTGTTTTCACTCGGGTTCACCCAGTTCATTCTTTGGGTAGGTTGGTTTGAGCGTAGCGAAACCCAACATAAACAGAGCTATCAGCTTTCAGCCGTCAGACGTCAGTTGATCAGAGCAATAGGCTTGACTTAGAACGTTTAAACTTTACCATCGCTAACTCGCTAACTCGCTAACTCGCTAACTCGCTAACTCGCTAACTCGCTAACTCGCTAACTCGCTAACTCGCTAACTCGCTAACTCGCTAACTCGCTAACTCACTAACTCGCTAACTCGCTAACTCGCTAACTCGCTAACTCGCTAACTCGCTAACTCGCTAACTCGCTAACTCGCTAACTCGCTAACTCGCTAACTCACTAACTCGCACCTAAATCCAACTCCTTGATATCTATCCTAGTTATTCATCCCTAAATTGGGAAATGATTATGAATGTTAGCTGAACTGAACTACGCTTGATTAATAACTAATAATAAATGTGTAGATTTAGGGATGATCCGTTTTTTAATAGCGCTGTTAGCACTTCTGTTCTTACCTTCAGCTTTGTGTGCATTTCAAAACTACGATATTGATGATGGTCTATCGCAAAGTGTTGTGTTTGATATTGTACAAGACCAGCAAGGTTTTATCTGGATTTCAACACAGGCAGGTTTAAACCGTTTTGATGGTAATGAGTTTACTGTATTCACTGCCTCTGATGAGACGAATAGTCTAGCGAATAACTATATTTACCCATTGGCAATAGACAACGAGTCAACGCTGTTTATAGGCACTCGAAATAGTGGTGTAAACCAACTCGCATTACATAATTATCAATTTTCTGAGCCGCTTTTAAAAGAGCGCCGAATAACCAGCTTATTAGTAGCGCAGCAGCAAGTTTATATTGGCACTTACGACGGCAGCCTGTTTCGTTACGATAAGCGAGCAGAGCAGCTTGAAACGTTAATAACAGGGTTAAAAAAACCTATTTATGCGCTATCAAAAATCGCTGACATCCTTTGGATAGGAACGCATGGAGCTGGGTTACTTCATTATGATCTTATTAATAATCAACAAATCAATTCGGTTTTTTCTGGCTTTGCTGAGCCTGTAGATATTCATGCTAGTATCTTTGCTATCAAACAGTCTGCTGATGGCAGTATTTGGTTGGCAAGCCAGGGCGGCGGCTTATATAAAATTGCGTTAAGCACCCAAACAATGACGCAGTGGTTGACTTCTAATGATGATAATTCTGGGCTTAGTAGTAATGAAATTCGTGATATTGAGTTTGATAGCCAAGGCCGAGTTTGGCTAGCAACGCGAGGCGGCGGAATTAATGTTTACGACCCTATTGATGCAAGCTTCACCGTTTTAGCGCATGACCCGTTTGATAAATATAGTCTTGCTCATGACCGGGTATATAGTATCTACCGAGACAGTAGCGACATTATGTGGTTTGGTACTGCACATGGGATCAGTAAGCTCGACCCAGCATCATTGCAATTTAGTAAGTTAAAAAAGCCAACGCCACTTTCAAGTAATGATGCGTGGGCGTTATTTGAAGACTCAAAGCAACGTATTTGGTATGGCAGCTGGGGTGGCGGTATCGATATTCTTGATCAGCAATTAAATCGTTTAGAACGCATAACCACGGAAAGTTCACCGTATTCAATCAGTAGCAATGCAATTAAAGCCATCGCCGAAGATCGTAATGGCGATATATGGATTGGTAGCTGGCAGCAAGGGATTGATGTTTTGCATACCGATGGCAGCATCAGTCACTTTCGAGCAGATGAAGGCGAGCATGGCTTAACTGAAAACAGTATATATGCCCTTTTAGTCGATGAGAAAAATAATGTTTGGGTCGGCACTAATGGAGGGGGGTTGTTTTGCTTTGATAGGCAGCGCGGCAAATTTATTAGTTTTGCACAGCCTGTAGCGAATACACAACTTGTAATTCCAACGGCGCGGGTGACGAGTTTACACAAAACCTCGCAAGCAGAACTGTGGATAGGCACTGATGGTGATGGGGCTTATCACTACAACGCAGCAACCGATACCCTCACTAATTATCGAAAAGGCGACTTGGCTTTATCTGATAATACAGTGCGAGCGTTTTTAAAAATTGATCAGCAAATGTGGCTCGCAACATCGAACGGCTTAAATATTATTGATATGAGCAACCAGCAAGTTCATCAGCTTAATGTCGCTCAAGGCCTTCCTAATCAAGTCGTTTATGCGTTGCTAAAAGACAATGAAGATAGGGTCTGGCTAAGTACCAACAATGGCCTCGCTAAAATAGACCCTGTAACCATGAGCATAAAAAATTATAAAGCTCGACATGGCTTACAAGGTAATGAATTTAATGCCGGTGCTTATTTAAAAACCCGTGATGGCCGCTTGATGTTTGGTGGCACTCAAGGGGTTAGTGTCATTAATCCTGCTGATCTTGAAGTTAATACTATTGGCGGGCAATTAGCACTCACTAGTTTGCAGTTTGATGATGAGGATGTGGTAAATCAGGGAGTCAGCCGTTTAGGCAGTTTATACCAAATAGAAAAAAGCCGTTCAGTGACTATTCCTGCGGGAATTAAACGGGTTCATTTTCAGGTTAGTTACCTACACTACTCTGAGCCACAGACTAACCAGTACTCCTATCAGTTAGCAGGCTTTGAACAGCAATGGCGAAAAGCTACAGGGTCGTTTTTATCTGTTGACTACACTAATCTTCCTGCTGGTAAATATCAGTTGAAAGTTAATGCTAGTAGTGAAAGTGGGGCGAATGCGCTCACCCCATTACTATTAAACATAACGGTTCTTGCGCCTTGGTGGCAAACAAGTGAGTTTTATTTGCTAGCAGCCATGCTGATTTTGGCGATGGTGTGGTTATTCACAGTGCTTTGGACTCGCCGTATACGCAAACAAAAATATTATCTAGAGCAAATTGTTAGCGAACGCACTGACGAAATCGCAGAGCAAAAAATGCTAATCGAACAGCAAGCTGATGCTCTGAGTGACTCACTCGAAAATAAAGTGCGTTTTTTCACACATGCATCCCATGAATTACGTACTCCTTTGAGTTTGTTAATTGCGCCGTTGCAAAAGCTCATAGCAGATGAGCGAAATACTGAAAAGCATGAGCAACTGAATTTGGTATTGCGTAATAGTAGGCGTTTAGAAAACTTGGTCGATAAGCTACTAACCTTGACACGCTATGATGAGCGCCATGAAGAGATTATTAAAGTTGTATCATTATCGGCAATAGCCAGAGAGGTCGCGGGGCAGTTTGCTGTGTTAGGTGAAAAGCCTATCGACTTTCAGGTTGATATTGAAGAGGCTGTCTTTATTGAAAGCACCCGAGAAGGGGTGATCACGATTCTTACTAATCTATTAAGCAATGCTTTTAAATATACTCAGCAAGGCCAAGTCAGCTTAATCGTAAGCGCATCAGGTGAGCTTGCCTACATAGAAGTAACAGACACAGGTAAAGGCATCGCAGACGCTGAAAAAGACAAGGTGTTTGATACTTTCTACAGAGTAAGTAGTCATGCAAATGTTGAAGGCAGTGGCGTAGGTTTAGCTATCGTTAAACGTCTGGTCGATAAATACAAAGGCAATATTGTGTTGGCAAGTCGTTTAGGAGAAGGAACCAACTTTAAACTCGCATTTAAAACAGCACAATTTGCAGAGCAAGTTCCTGTTGATAGTACAAGCCTAAAATCAAAAGTGAGTCATGACAAAGCGAGTGTATTAATTATTGAAGATAATGACGAGCTACGTCATTACCTAAAAACAGAGTTACAGCACCGCTATCAAGTATTATTAGCTGAAGATGGTCAGATCGGTTTGCAAATAGCGCTGAGCCAAGTACCAGATTTAATTATTACTGATTTAATGATGCCAAAAGTCGATGGCTTTACTGTTTTAGATTCATTACATAATTCGCCCGTTACTTGTCATATTCCGGTGATTATTTTGACCGCCAAGGGAGACTATGAAACCCGAGTAAGTAGTTTGCAACAGCATGCGCTAGATGTGATCACTAAACCATTTGATAGAGAAGAGCTCTTTTTAAAGGTTGAGAATTGGATACATTGGGTCAATTTATATTCTCAACAGCAAACTATGGATGCACCTGATCATATTGAGACAAAGCAACCGGTTGTGGTTGATCCTCGTGACAAACAGCTGCTTGAAAAGCTTGAGTTGTATGTTGCTGAGCATTACCAGCAACAAGGTTTCTCTATGGTGAATTGTGCGAAAGAATTAGCGCTTAGTGAGCGTCAATTACAACGTAAGTTAAAAGTTCTATTAAACATTACTCCTAGTGAATATTTGCGTAATTATCGACTGAGTAAAGCAGCTGAATTACTAAGACAAGGGCGACAAATAAGCTTAGTAATAGATGATGTGGGCTTTTCGTCACGCTCGTATTTTTCTAAATTTTTTAAAGCAAAATATGGCATGACAGCGAAAGAGTACCAATGTCATTACATATAACATGCTGTTTATATAGGAAATGTCGCATTTGAGTACATTTTTGTCGGCATTCAGCATACTTATTTCTTATAACTAATCTACCCTTGAACCTTAACGTAAAATGAACCGCTTTGATGGGATCTCGGGTGTTCATATTTGACGGGCAAACATGACTGAATTCAGATTATGGTTAAGGACGACACTGAGATCCCGCCTTTATTCATGTTCAAAATAGGTTTTGCTTCCCTTGAGTTATGGCAACTGTGCATGCAGTTGCCTCTTTTTAAGGGAATACAACACACAATGTAAGGATTAGCATGATGAGCCCCCCTAATTTTCATTCCATAAAGTATCTAAAGCAATTATTACTAGCGACAAGTTTGGTCGCTTTAACCGCTTGTGGTGGAGGCGGTGGAGGTGGTGATGACGATGATGATACCCCTCCTGTCGTTACAAACAAAAATCCCACGGTATCTATTAGTAGTGATAGCAGCGTAACAGAAGGTGGCGATTTAGTCCTACAAGCGACGGCAACAGACAGTGATGGCACAATTGCAAGTTACGCATGGCAGCAAACATCAGGTCCAGATCTAACGCTTACCGGCAGCGATACAAGTACACTTACGATCACCGCGCCTGAGATCGAAGATGATGCAGATGTCGTTGTTTCACTGACAGTCACCGATGATGATGGTGCAACCGCCACAGCAACAGTAACTATTGAGCTTAAACGTAAAGTACTCAGCGTAACGATCACCGGTATTGTAACCGATGAGCCGATTATCAACTCAAGTATTGTGGTGCAGATTGGTGATGAACAATTTGAGATTACCGCTGATGCACAAGGCCGCTATAGCGTAAACATTGAGGTTGATGACTCAGATGCTGATGAACTGGTTAAGCTGGTGGCGTTGGGTAATAACTCCATTGATCCGGGCGTTGAATTTGTATCCCAACTGAAGTCTATCGCAACGCTTGTTTCACAAGCAGGAGCCGATGGCACATTAAGCAAAGATGAAAACTTTGGCGTAAACATTACTAATGTCAGTACTGCAGAGTTTGCACTTTTAAGCCGCGACGGTACAAACATCGATTCTGAACAAGCATTAGATGAAGCTTTACTCGCTGTTGATGCTGACGAAAAACTGCTACTTGCAGCGTTAATTAAGATCATTGTAGATAATGATGACTATGAACTACCAGAGGGTGTCGATTCGACCCTTGATTTAATATCTAGCGCTGAACAAATTGATGATTTTATAAATACAGTTGAAAGCCAAGATCCAGGATTAATCGACTCTACAAAAGAAGAGATTAAAGATGATGATGAACTCGTTGATCAAACAATCAATAATCTGACCGGCAACTATTTATTAATGCAGCCACAATATTATCGAACTTCAGTTGGGCAGTTTGAGTTTAATAATGATGGTACCGGGTATGTCAGTTTACTGGATGTTGATACTGACTTTAGTTGGTCGCAACAAGAGCAAGACATCACAATTACTTTGGCTGAGCCAGCATTAATGAGTTGCTTTGTGGTTACTGATGGAAACGATGAACAGCTAGATGTTTGTGAGTACTTAGTTGAGTTAGACCTAACTATTCTTCTTGAAAACGATGCAAACAGAACGGTTGAGTTTTTCCGTAAAAGCGAAACACGCATAACCAGTTCAGATGTTGTATATAGAACTACAGAATCGAACTATAACGCCACCCTTATTGAACAACAGCAAACACTTGCTGTGACAGCTGATGAACTTATTGGTAATTGGGTTATTGATAACCTAAGCGAGTTTGGTGGATATAGTAGTGCAGTAAGTGTTGAGTTGCTTTCTGGTGGAACAGGAACGCTCATTGATAACGATAACGCGCCTGTTAGTGTGACTTGGCAAGTTGATGGGAATCGACTGCTTATAAGCAATAGTGCAGAAACTATTAGTTATGACATCGCTATTTGGCTCGTTAAAAATGTACAAGTGGGCTATCAATTTGCGGCATCACTCGAAGCTAAAGCGGACGATAGCTCACGTACGGTAACTGGTTTAATGGTGAGAGATAATCAGCTTTCATTTACTAAGCCAGACCTATTGGGTAAATGGACTGTTTACCAAGGCTATAACTCACCTCAAACAGACCTCCACTATGATGTGTATGATGATGGTTTAATGAACTTTAACTTGAATCAAAACTTCCGTTCTTGGCAAGTAAACAGTGAGGGAGTGTTCTTAAGATATAACTATTTTACGAGCAATGGTGTTCAGCCAATTTGTCCTGAAGGGGAAGTTTGCCAAGTATACAGTGAGTTCTCACAGCGATTATTAGCCACTAACAATGGTCAAAACTTTACCTATCGTAAATATCGCTTTTTTAACTATGATGGTTCGGAGCGTGTCGAAGATTATTCATCTCATCTACGTAACTTCTCTGTGTCAGATGAGTATGGGGTAACCAAATTCGCACCCTATTGGTTAGAAGAAAACGCAAGTTTTGATAATAATGGCTACCCAATTACAACTAACTACATTGAACTTTATTCACCAAGAGAGCTAGGTGTAGAAACCATTAAAATAGCGACTATTTATGATGAGATGACGGCTGAGTATAGCCATCAAATCACCTTCACTTACCTTGGAGTGGTCAATCAATACGACTACAGTTTAGCGTCAGGGAAATTACTATTTGATAGCATGAAGGCTGAAGTGAGTGACTTTGATCGAAACTTCTTAACTATTTGCGTGTATGAGCAAGCAGGTAGTTGTACTGAAGATGCTAAACAAGCGTGGTACTTTGATAAGGCAATGGCTGAAGAGCAAGTTGTTGTAGAGCGTCCAGCAACGGATCATCCATTAGATGGGGCTTGGCAGCTTGCTGATGAGCCTGATGTCGCGGTAATTATTCGTGATGGAAAATGGTTACAAATTCAAGGAATGGACGACCCTGATGATGATACCGCATTCCCTGGTTTTGAAATTGGTGACTTTACTTGGGATGAAACAACAGGCGCTTTTGATGTCACTATTACGGAAGATACCAATGGTAGTTTCGGTATAGATGATGCTGGCAGTATTGTTGCCAGTGTTGATGGAGATACGCTGACATTCGATATCGAAGGTGAGGGTATTATTACGCTAAGTAGAATCTACAGTGAATCAAACCCGCTAATAGGGGGTTATACATATGGCTCTTACGATGGAGATTTCTTCATTGCTGTATTTAAAGAGGATGGCACTTTCTTAGAGCTTGCTCATGATACTGAGTTTGATGAGTTAGGTATATCAGGTGGTTACTACACCTATGATGCAGAAACTCAAAAGGTAGTGGTTGATTTCTATGTAAAAACCTATGGTGACCCAATTGAATTTGCTGACCCTTACTTTGTTGTGAAGCCACAAGGTAACTTTATACAGTTCAAAGACGGCGATGATTTTGGCCTCTTCGAACGCGTTACACGAGTTATTGATCAAGCAGCTTTCACTGAAGCAGATCTTATTGGCTCACATGTATTTACCTTTATGGCTGATGATGGCAGTGGTTTAGAAACCTCTAATGTCGTTATAAGTAATGATGGTACTGCAACATTTGAGTTAGATGGTGAAGTACGCTCAGCAGAGTGGGCATTAGATCTTGGGTCGTTGATGATGTATAGCGAACCAACAGCTACGCAAAATTATGGCTATGGTGTGACTATGACACCCGTAATAACCATTGAAGGTGGTTTTAGTGTAGCAACGCTAGGTTTCGAAGTACCTGAAACCTACGATGATAATGATGATCCCGAGTTACACACTTTTGTATCGGGCAGTTTAATTAAGCAGTAATTTTCTGAGCCCAGTAGCAGCAATGCTACTGGGCTTTTTTGAGGAGTTAGTTTATGAAAGCGTTATATTTCTCAGTATTACTTCTTACCCTTAGTGGGTGCCAAACGATGGATGCAATGCAAGAAGACATTAGTGATTTAAGTAATAGCTTGTTTTCAAGTGAAGATATGAGCGAAGAATCACAAGATGCATTCTTAAAAGCACAAGAGGCATTTTATGAAGCCGACAATGTTCGTAAGAAACATGCGCAATTAAATGCTCAAGAACGAAGCTTATGGGTTGAGTTAGAAGATGATTACAACATCTTATTAGCTGCGCCAAGTAAAGCCACTGAGAAGGAATCTTACTTTTCAGACTCCACACTTGCAGACAGCGTTATGATGCAGAGTTTAAAATTTATTGAGCTGGTCGAAAAAGGCGAGTAATCGAAACTTCGCTTAAAAGATTGAAAAGTTTATGTTACAACGGCACTAACATTACTTTTTAGTTACAAACATGACTGAACTTTACCATTGGTTTGATTTATTCGGCGTAGCCGTGTTTGCAGTTTCTGGAACGCTACTGGCGTACAACAAAAAAATGGATGGCTTTGGGGTTGTTGTGTTAGCCACAGTCACTGCTATTGGCGGTGGGACTGTGCGCGACGTTATTTTAGATGTTCCTGTATTTTGGCTACATGATCAAAGCTATTTCTGGGCTATATTACTTTCTGTATTTGTTACCACCCGTTTAATCAATAAACAGCGATCGATTTCACTCAATGCACTACAAGTGGCAGATGCTTTTGGTTTAGCATTTTTTGCTGTGATGGGGGCACAAAAAGCCATGCTCGCAGGGATGCCTGATACCACCGCAATTATTATGGGGGTGATCACAGGCTGCTTTGGTGGCGTTATCCGTGATGTGCTCGCTGGAAATATGCCGATGCTATTAAAGGGCGAGCTTTATGCAATTGCTTGTATCGCTGGTGGCATTGTTTATACATTAAGTATTTCGCTGGGTTTAGTGACCGAAGTAGCTATGATATTAGCCATGCTAATGACCTTATCACTGCGTTTAGCTGCAATGAAATGGAAACTGACATTACACGTTTTTAAATATCCCGACTAAACTTAATTTAAGGATGAATGATAGGGACATCATGGATCGTGTCTTTAGCTAGAATATTTTCACGCGCACAAGTGGGTGTGCAAGCTCCTGAAGTGATTGTTGAAGTACACTTAGGAAATGGCTTGCCAGCTTTTCAAGATGTGTTTTCTTATGCCTTTAGTAAATCGTTGTACAACGATTTATGCATTTAGTTCTATCATGAACGTTCAAGTACCTATAGTAGGTGTAAGTTCCATGAATTAAAGTTAGCTTCCAAATAACTTTTGGAATAGCATGTTTGAAAAGTTATTAGGAAATGGAGCATTCATGGGTGAGCTGCTAACACAACGCGGAAAAGTGATCTATATATCAGATGAAAGTAAGCGAATTCGAAACCTTTCAGAAATTTCAGCCCCACTGAGTGCTGATGATATTGTTGATGCAGCGGAAGAATACGATAGCGAAGGAGATGCTTACCCGTTTAAGAGCTCTATTGATTACGATGTAGTGGTTGGTGATCAAAGATACCCCCCTAAAGCACTGCTTGGTATTGCTTTGTCTAAGTACTATGGTGTGCAGATTTTGCCTGAGCACTTCATAGGTGGTGCAAGTAGTAGCTGTTTCAGCATACTCAATAAGTTAAAGTTTACAATTCTCCCAAAAGAAAGCGTGAAGCGGTGCGAAGAAACTTTTCAGTTCGATGGGTTTGAGGAGGGAAGTACCTACACGAAGCTCGAGGCTTTCAGAAGAGCAGGTGTACGAGTACCTAATCAAGCTCGAGATATTCCTGGGCCAACGAGATTTATGAATTGTGTTGTTTTGTTTGTCACTCTTGAAAAGGCAAATAAGGCACTTGCCCATAAGTATAATGATCAGTTTCTGTTAGGGGGCCTGATGTTTCAATGGGAGTCTCAAAACAGAAACACAGTATCGACACCTCACATGAAGATGATTTTGGAAGGTGAGCCAGTAGTTCTTTTTGCTCGTATTCATGAGAAGGTAGGTGGTAAGTCTCAACCCTTTGTATATGTTGGACAACTTAAATATATTCAACACAAATGCAATCCTACTCCAACACGTCCAATCGAAGTGGTGTTTGAACTTTCCAATTACAGGGATGACGCATCAGGTGAGCTCTTGAATCTATACGAGTGGCTTCCAGGTGAGGATAGTGACTTAAAGCACATTGATATCAATTGCACAGAACTAGAGCAAACAGCGGCTCCTAAGCGTGCTTCTAAGCCAAAGAAAGTTAGCTTAAAGAAAGCCCCTAGGAAAGTTGACTGGGCCGATATTGATGAGCGTAATAGAGACCTTGGCTTAATTGGTGAAAAGCTTGTCCTCGAGTATGAGGTTAAAAGGCTAAAAAGTTTAGGGCTAGGTGAGCAAGCTAATAGAGTAAAGCACGTAGCAGTAGACGATGATACTGCCGGCTATGACATCCTGTCTTTTGATGAATACGGAAAAGAAATTTACATAGAAGTCAAAACAACTACCCAGTCAATGAGTACCCCATTCTACATTTCTAGGAATGAAGTCGAGGTGTCCAGAGAGAAAGGTGAACAATACTGGATCTATCGTGTGTATTCAGTTTGTGCAAGTTCTCAAAAGGCTTTATTTTATAGCTTGCAAGGTGATGTGGAGTCGCATTTTGAAATAGTTCCTTATGGGTATAAGGCGTACCGAAAGTGAACTTTAGTTCATGCAACTACACAAGTAGAGTGCAGCTCTATGTTTGAGATAGCGTCAAGTTGTTCAGGTGACTCATGAACTTTAAAAACTTACCTCTTGGTGACGTCGATGTGTTCTCCTTACGTAATTTCATACAACTTTCTTCATTACTACTACTGAGCTCTTGCTCAGATAAAGAAGAGTGGCGAGGAATCGTCGTTGAGCCAGAAAACCGATGCTCAACATACAATAGAGCAGACTACTACTACCCTCAAAATATCGAGATGGAGGTGATTGCTGCTATGGGAGGTATTATATACGGCCCATACACAGGAACTGTTTATGATAAACGAGAGCATACAGACATAGAGCATATCGTTGCGATCTCAGAAGGGCATGATAGTGGTATGTGTAAAGCAAGCCAGAGAAAAAAGAGAGAGTTTGCTACAGACCTTCAAAACTTAACATTAGCGTCACCGTCAATAAATCGTTGTACAAGAGAAGGTAAGTGTGGCTTAGATGCTGGTGAGTGGCTACCCAAGAAGAATAAGTGTTGGTTTGCTCATAGGGTAGTATCGGTCAAACGAAAATATAAACTAAGCGTAGACATTGATGAGGCAAAAGAGTTGGAGTCAATACTATCTAGGTGCAAGGATATGGACATGATTTTTTATTCGGAAAGCTATAAGTAGCACCTTATAATTTGCTTCCTAAGGTATCTATCTGGTAAAGAAACTCCAGCCTTGGATTTGGTGTTGAGAGCTAGTACAACAGCTCCCTACACTGTTTTTCATCCACGCTATGCCATTTATGTCCTCTTTCTATTTTGTAGCTCCTGCATGTACTGATTGAGTTGTTGTAAGTCAGCTTCAATCTCTTCGATTATAGGGTATGGGTCTCCAACAGGGGGGGCACTATCATGGCCAGTAAAGAATATGCTGCACTTTGTCATTGCTCTATTTACAGTCAAAATATCTTCATTTGTGATATCGGTGAGTTGCTTTAACCGGACAGTTTGAACTCCTCTCTCGAATCGGCTAACAACTTTGTTTAAAAGCTTTTCTTCAACAAGCCGTTCCCAACTTTCTCTAAGGCGCCCGTAAAACTCCCTTGTAGCACTTCTAAACTCTGCTTCTGTTCCATTCTCATCAACCTTTTTAATATTCCTTAATTCAACATTGAGAGCTTTTATGCGCTTGCTTGTGGTGAGTGCCTCCCATGGAGCAGACTCTCTTACCAAACCTGCTTTGTCTCTTCTTGAGCGTTCGAGAGCGCAGCTTTCATGCGTTGCTCCCCTAGACTCTGCGGCTTCAAGTAAAAGTTTATAAAATACAATGTCATGAGTGAAAACTATGACTTGCCTCTCTAGTGATTCCGACACTAGCCGTTCTGCGACACGACTTCTCCATTGGTGACTAAGTGAGTTTACAGGGTCATCAAAGATCACTGCTGAATTTCTATGGTCTGCTTTCATCTCAGCGAGAAAAGCTGCAATAGCTATACAGCGCTGTTCTCCTTCACTTGCAATTTTTGATACCAAGGGTTCATTTCCATCCTTAATGACAAGTTTCATTTGCTGGTTTGCACCTTTGGTTCTTGTACTAGCTTTAACAGTGAATCGAATAAACCCGAATAACTTCAACTCCTCATCGAATGCTTTCACTAGTGGAGTAATGAGACCCTCTTTACTGATCTTAGCTGCTAATGTTGAGACAGGCTTAGTATTGCACTGCTGACCTAAGGCATTCATTTTTTCAATAACCTTTAGCCTTTTAAGATTACTTAAAATGAACTTTCTGTTGTTAGAGATGAACTTCCTATCTTCGAGGTTTCGCAATTCGAGCTCTTTGGCTCGAATTAGACTTTGCAGGTCTTCATCGGTCTTTATTGCGTCACGTTCAGCAGTCAATGAATCGATCAAGCCTTTAAGCTCTTCTTGTACTGATATGTCTATTGTTTCAGTAGGTAGGGGGTCATTTGATGAACTTGTGCACAATTGCTGCCTCAGAGTTAATTGGTTAAAAAGCTCTTCAACTCTCTTCGCCGAATTGGGTCGTATTTTGTTCAGCTCCATAAGTGCAGCTTTGTGATTTGATAAGGAAAGGGGCTGCTTTGAAATCTCTGATATTGCACTATTCATCTGTGTGTATGCTTTAGTGGCTTCGGTTGCTGCATTGTCAGCCAAAAACTCACTGAGAGATTTCATCTTTTGCTCACTTGATAGCGTAACTCCCTGTAAACACAAAGGACATGTATCACCATGCTTTAAGGGGAAACTACGAGCGGCTGGCTCTTGCTCTAAAAAGCTTTTTGCAGCATTCCATATTTTCTGCCAACTTATGCCAGCTATTGTCTCGAATGGGATGTCATTTAAGATAGCCATTTTTAGTTGATCTGCATGCTGCTGTTTTTCAGCGTAATCTAAACGCAATTGTCTAAGAGTTGCTAAGGCTTTGTCCCCTAGATAGTTTAGTACATTTGATGAGTGCCTAAAAAGAGAGTTCAGTAGCTCTATCTGTTGATTAAGAGCTGCCTTTTTGGTTGCGGTAGTTTGCGTTTTATCTATCTGGATATCTTTGTGGAGTAGCTCAATCCTTTCATCTTCATGTGCTAATGCGCAATGTTGCTCTAAGTCACATGCGTCATTTTGAGCTGACAGATTCCTTATGAATAAAGCTGCGGGACTATCGGAATTTAAAGGTGGCAGGGGGATTAGACCATTGCCACCCATCGTATCTTCATTAACTATAGCTTTAACCTGACTAATGGCTTTGGACAACTCTGTGAGTAAACTCAGGCCAACAGGCTTGAACCCCAGCTCATCTTCTTTGTTTACGTAGTGATGTGCTGAGGAACTGTCAAAGACACGTACTGATTTTAGGTAGGAGTTAGCTGGAAAGTCAGGCTTCCATTGAAAGCTTTGCTTATGTCCATTAATACCTACAGTGATATTAGCTTCTGGAGAGGGGTTGTGTGCCTCAAAAATGTTACCAATAATCTGTGGCGTATCACCCCGGGTCAAGCACGCGTTTTTTAAGATGTTTGCATAGCTCGATTTACCTGCTCCATTGTCACCATAGATAATGTTTAGTCCTGAGTCTGAGAATCTAAGCTTTTGACCCTCCGCTAGTAGACCAACTCCTTTGACACTTGAAATTTCATCAAGGTTAATCGCTTCTGTTTCATGCATATAGCCACTGAAATTAATAGGGGCCATGGCTTCTATAGATAAAGGAGATGGGGGCTCTAGGTTATGTTCAACACATGCCACATGATAAATCTCATTTAAATGTTGCTGTTCTAACTGACCATGCCTTAGGGCTAACCTAATTGAGTGTTTCCACCACATAGGCTTGTCTTCTGACCATAGAGATATTTGTTCAATTGCTGTCATGAATTAGTCCTTTAAATTGAATTATGCACTTGAAAGGCTATGGAGAGTTTTCAGAGCAAGTTCGTGTGTTGAGTGATATAGGGCTTAATTTTTAGGAGTTAAGCCGATAACCCTTCTTCTAAGTTTTGCTTGTACTTAGACTGTAGTCGTTTCACTGTTGAGGCTGATACACCCAGCAGCTTACCTACCTTTGAAATTGAGTTTGTCGTCCTTAGCATAGCAACTTTTTCTGGAGTGACCTTTGGTGGTCGCCCTATAACTTTACCTTCTGAACGAGCTCTGGCTTGCCCCTCTAATGTACGTTCACGAATTCTGTTGCGCTCAAATTCAGCGAATGAGCTTAGTAGTTGTAACATTAGCCGCCCCTCAGGTGATGATAGATCCTTTGATGGGAGGTCTAAACAGTGAAGCTTTATTCCTTTACTTAGAATTCGATTTATCGTGTTTTGGACATCGATGTTATCCCGACCTAACCGGTCTAGTTTCAGTACGACTAATGTGTCGCCATCCATTAGCTTATTCTCGAATAAGTTTTGAAACTCCTTCCTATCCATCGCAGAAACATAACCTGATACATTCTCATGAATAACAAAGCGTTCATCAACATCGTAGCCATGGTTTTTAAAAGCTAGCACTTGGTTCTTAGTGGTTTGTTCTGCTGTTGATACGCGACAGTAAAAGTAAGTTCTATGGCTCATATACTCAATCCCTGGTCAATAAGTGCCCCCATACTAATGAGCCTAGCTCAAATGTTCAAGCTGTACTTCTGAGCTAACTCTCTGATGGCTCAATTGATATGGCTCATAAATGGTTATTTTTGGGCTAGATTAAAACTTAACCATTTAAGGACTGAGGTAACTATAACTATGTGCCTTGCAGGGGGTTCAACGTATTGAGATGAATATAGTGCTTCGGGTATATGCAGTCGGCTCCGACTGGCAAGGTAGTATGAATAAGCTCAAATCCACTGCGCTGCAAGGCCGTAATTTTTCGTACCGACAGTAAGCCTTTTGTAGTGATTGTGTTTGAAAAACACTATATATACTATGGGGAAAGGCGATTTAGCTGTGTGTTCACTAACGGCTTTGCTCACAACGCATGTCATCATATATGTATGATTAGTGAAATCGACTGCATTATAGCGAATTTGGAGCCTAATTGTTTGCTATGAATCAGGGAACAGCTGAGTGCCCCGATGGTTGCCTATTTATGATAATGACAACCCCCCTAAAAATCTGAGCACCATTTCATTGAATTCAGTGAATGGTGCAGTATAAATTGATTAGGGATGTCAGTTACCAATTTTGTAAGGATACACCCAATGAATGACCGTTATACCCTCTTGAAGTCCGTCGCAGATACTATTAGTACCTATCGTAATGGTGCACTAGAAAAGCCAACACCAGAACATGTAGGTCGCTGGCTTGAGCAGTTCACACCTGAGAATCAGCTACCTTTTATTCGTGAGTTCGACCATGTGCTAAAGAAAACCTTCATCACGGAAGCGAATATTTGGCAGTACCTAAATAACTTAGTAACTAATGCAGAATTGGTTGGCAGTGATAGCCGTTCATTTTGGTTAAGCGCTAATTTTTTGAACATTCAGTTAAATGGGCACAGTCAAACAGAGATGATTAGGTGTTTTTCAAATTGTCTAATGAGCACTTTTGGGTTCTCGACGAGTGACTGTGGGAAAGTGGGAGGTGACTATATTTACTTAGACGACATCATGTTTAGTGGGGGAAGGGTAAAAAATGATCTAGTGAAGTGGATAACAACTAGTGCACCTCAACAAGCAAAAGTGCATGTAATAGTCGCGGCAAACCATTCTTTAGGAGTATTCTTAACTAACCGGGAGCTCGATAAAGTTATAGCTGAATCAGGTAAAAATATCGTGATAAAGTGTTGGAGGATTTTTACATTGGAGAACAAGAAAGCTAATAAGCACGTCTCACAAGTGCTTTGGCCATCAATGGTTCCCAATGATGAAGATGTGCGGCGTTATATAAACTTACCCCATAGATACCCTCTAGAACTTAGGCAACCAGCTAATGTAACCGTAGAGCCATTCTCATCAGAGGAGGGCCGAGTAGTATTAGAAAGTGAATTTTTGATTGCTGGGGCTAAAATATTATCGAAAGTAGAGAACCCTAAACCATCTTTACGTCCGCTTGGTTATAGCGGCTTTGGTGTCGGATTTGGTAGTATGCTCGTAACATATAGGAATTGCCCAAACAATTGTCCTCTAGCGATGTGGTGGGGGGATTCTAGCACAGGTTCTGGCGCCTTGAGCTGGTACCCTCTTCTTGCACGAGAAGGCTATTCAAATTTAAGGTTAGGAAGAATTTTTAATGCTCTCTAAGGCTCAAGGTGAAGGCAGACCTTTACGAAGCTATTCAAGCGAAGACGCGGTTGTCTTTAATAAAACTAAAGAAGCGTTTGGTGGGTTGTCAAATATGGCATCAGGCTACCCTCTGTTGGTAAATGGAGTTGACATCTTAACAAGTGAAGCTTTGTATCAGGCCTGTCGTTTCCCTCATAATCCAAAGCTCCAACAGGTTATCGTTCAGCAACTCAGCCCTATGAATGCTAAGAAGAGGAGTTGGGAGCATTTGCAGGATTCAAGAGGGGACTGGAATGAAGTCAGACATATGGTTATGCGCTGGTGTTTACATGTAAAGCTTGCACAAAATTATGATGAGTTTGGAGAGTTATTACTCAGTACTCGGGACTACCCAATAGTAGAGCTATCGTGGAAGGATGACTTTTGGGGAGCTCGCCCAATGGATAATAATGAGAGTGTGCTGGTCGGTCAAAATGTTCTAGGAAGGTTACTTATGGAACTAAGAGAGAAGTTAAAGCTAGATACCACTGATAGGCTAAGGAGCGTTCCCCCAATGAAGATCCAAGACTTCATGCTCTTTGGTCGCACAGTTGAGACCGTTCGCCCTGTTGAGGGAAAGGGAGGAAAGCCTCAAGCTGAATTATTTTGACTTCTTCACTTGAATTAAACACGATACGTATCCTGATAAGTCGTGAAGACTTATCATAAGTGAGAAACCTCTTTCAAAAATTCCGAATAGTTACGGTAGCTTAGGTAGTCTTTTTGCCTATATATAGAGAAAATGTTCCCTTGTTGGATGTGAGACTCAATACATGACTGGGTAAACTTTTCCCAGCGAAGTTTGGATGGAGGTTTGAGTTTGCTTGAGCTGTACTCATTGGCATTCTTACTTTTTCTTGTACTGTCCTTACTAGCTTCTTTGGCCGAGTATGAGAAGTGATAAAGTAAGCTCCAGTAGTTAGATACGTTACTTCGGTCTATAGTTCTGGCAGAGTTTCTCATGTAGCAAAGAGCTAAGTTGAACTTTTTGGCGAGAGGCATTAAACGCTGAGCTAACTTAAAGCCACTTTGTAGCTGGCTCCCATCAACCATGAGCCACAAATGATAGTGTGGGTAGCTTCCTTCTTTAGAAAATTCCCGGCTCCAAAAAAAGCCAAGGCGTCGAATTTTTATGTTTCTATTGCCTGTACCTTTTCTGTTGCTCTCGACCAGGTGTTGTTTGCCGTATTGACTATACATGAAAGATCTTATGTCCCTCATTAGTTGTGAGATTAGAGTGTTTTTGCCTTCACCTATAACACACTTGATCCTTTCTGGGTCTTGACACTCATTAGCGACTTTACTCGAGCGAAAGTTTACTGTTAGTGGCACAACGAGGACTTTGCGGTGGTGTTGCAACATAATGTCTAACTGCTTCTTGAACATCACAAGCATCTTTTCATAACACCCAGAGTCCTTTGTAACATTTATATGAACTGGCAAGTTATCAATCATAGCCCAATCCTCTTTGAGTACCTTTTTATTACCTACTACCATGCTTACTTAACCTATATTGATAATAATATATACCTAGCGACAACTTGGTCCTTCACTAGAAATTAGGCTAGTTATAAAAAACTGCGCTACAGAAGGTTCCATCTAAGGTTAGTTTGGGGAAAAGCTAGAAAACTTAACTACAATCTGTCACCTTGAATTTCGACAGCATTCTACTTGTGCAATATTTTCTTGGGAAGAGGTTTTTGCAAAAAAAACCTTTGAATTCAGAGCGTTGTACAATGATTTTCTTTTAAAATCGTTGTACAACGATTTGAAAAGTCACAATAGTAGTGGAATAAAGCTACATACTTAGAGCTCGTCAATTCCCAGGTATTCAGATAGTGGTGCCCTGTCTACCATGAGTAGTCATCTAATAGATGTCTCATGCAGTATTGTTTCTTTGTGATAGTTGCTCAACACCACAGCGACGCCACCTGTTGCTCTCTGTGGTGCTTTCTGTGAGGTTTTTTGTGGTATCTTGTTGCAATCCCTTGCTTTTTTCCTAAATGCTCTCCTGGTTCGTTATGTGGTGTTTTTCGTTTTGTGTTGTATCAGAGTACAGTCCACTTACGAAAAGTTATAAGGGGCTTTTAAAAATTTTCGTGCCAACGTCATAGTAGACACCATCTAGGTGGAATGAGTTGGCTAACTTTGAATGTGCTCTTTTAGCTTTTGGGTGCACTTTGAATGCTCTACCATACTCCACTACTTCGGAGTTCTTTGCGAGTATGAAGATGCGGCTATCATGTGTTCTACTGATTGTCAGTCCTTGAGTGCGTGCGGGGTACTCGACTGTAAGAATTACATCGTCCCTAAACTTCATTTCAACTTTATCTTTGTGTAGGCAGATGCATATTTGTTGGCTTTCAAGAAACTGGCTAAGAGCACTTAACGTCAAAGGATCAAGTCTTACAGATTGGCCCTTGTAGTACCTTTCCCAATTTTTTCTGTAAAGCTCTAAGTCATTTACTGATATTACTTCTATTATTTCATCCATGTGTACCTTTACTTCAAGATCTTGCTGTTGAAGCTTTAACATGTCTAACTTTGAGCGAGCCTCATTTCGCTTTGTTGTGAGTGCTGCTTTTTCATCCTCATCATGTGCTTCGAAAATTTCATCAGAATAGTGGAGTAGCCTTTCTACCATGCTCGATATTTTCTTCTCTAGCTCAACTAGCTTGTCTTTTTTTGAAAATTCTAGGTCTTGGCTCTTCCCTTGACTTTGTTGTAATTCCAGCATGCTGAATTGGTATAGCTTTTTTTCTATAAACTGACAAAAGTGTAACAGCAGCAGCTTCTTAGAAAATTGACTACTTTCTTTACAAAGCCCTCTGACTCGGTTCTTACAAATGTATACTCGATTGTCGTTACCTTTATTGTAGAGCTTTGCGTCTCCGCCGCAGGCACATCTGACAACATTAACGAAGATGTCTTGAGGGGGTTGATGCGACACATCTGAGGTTCTGAAATTTTTACTTTTAGATTCCTTAATCGACTGGGCTTTCATATACGTGTCAGTGTCCACTACCTGTGGGTAGTAGCCATCACAATGATCACCCGTTCTATCGCGCTGATTAAATTCTATAGCGCCGAGCACTTTTCTCGTAAACAAAATTTTAGCAATATAGCTTCCGTGCCATCCTTTGCCGTTAAACCCATCTACATTTTCTGTGTTCAGCTTTGACGCTATAGCTGTTGTACCTAAACCCTCTTCGACATACATGTCAAAAATACGTCTGACAACCTCAACTCGTGAGGGGATCGCCAAAAAACACTCATCTTCTTGACTCCAGGTTAACCAGCTCGGGCAATTTGACACATACTTCTTTAGTAGCCCAGACTTTACTTTTTCACGAGCAACTTGCTTGCCTTTTAGAAGGCGCTCCGACAGCTGCAACGAGTATGAGTGTGCCCCTTGAATCTTGATTATAAGTTGGAATACTTTGAATCCGTTTATATCTTCTCGTGCATATGACTGCCCATCTTCAAGAGTTATGATAGTGACCTTCTTGATTAGGCTTGTGATTATTTCGAGCATCAACTCAGCACTTAACCTTCCTAGTCTGTCAATTGACTCAACGAGGAGTACGCTCCCTTCTTGGATAATGCCATTATTGCAACCCTCTAGAAATTTTCCGAGCATGCCTCCTTTTTCAATATGCTTCCCTGTATAACCTGATATACCTAGTACTCTTTCACATATATTTTGATCAGTTGCCCTTACTTAAATTCAGGTAACTGATCTTTTTCAATCAATAATTCAATACTCCTGCTTTTTCCAGTAACTGATGTTATAAATTTCTTCTTCTTA
>NZ_JBECOT010000044.1:0-33485 GCF_040104395.1 Pseudoalteromonas sp. BZA4 | reverse complement strand
CACCACCGTATACTTTTGCAAGTACGTTAGTGATTGCTGCTGTTAGAGTTGTTTTACCGTGGTCAACGTGGCCGATTGTACCAACGTTTACGTGCGGTTTTACGCGTTCAAACTTTTCTTTTGCCATCTTAAAAAATTCCTATAAAGAAATTAACGCCTGACCCACTATTGGGCCAGACAAGCTAAATCATATAACAGCGCGAGCTGCAATTATTGCATCTGCAACGTTTTTAGCGGCTTCTGCATACTTCAAAAACTCCATAGAGTAAGATGCACGGCCTTGTGTTGCAGATCGCAGATCAGTTGCATAACCAAACATTTCAGAAAGTGGTACTTGCGCATTAATTTGCTTAAGACCACCGAATGCTTCTTCCATGCCTTCGATCATGCCGCGGCGACGGTTTAAGTCACCAACTACATCACCCATGTTTTCTTCAGGAGTGATAACTTCAACCTTCATTACTGGTTCTAGAAGAGCTGGGTTTGCTTCAAGCGCACCTTTCTTCATCGCCATTGAACCTGCAATCTTAAATGCCATTTCATTCGAGTCTACATCATGGAATGAACCATCATATAGAGTCGCTTTAACGCCAAGTAATGGGTAGCCTGCAAGCACACCTTGAGACATTTGCTCTTGGATGCCTTTGTCTACCGCAGGGATGTATTCTTTAGGAACGGCACCACCAACGATTTCGTTAACGAACTCGTAAGTTGGCGCTTCATCCTCCGAAATATCCATCGGTTCAAGTTTAAGCCAGACGTGACCATATTGACCACGACCACCTGATTGACGTACGAACTTCCCTTCAACTTCAACAGCTGAACGGATAGCTTCACGGTATGCTACCTGCGGCTTACCAACGTTACATTCAACACTGAATTCACGTTTCATACGGTCGACAATGATATCAAGGTGAAGTTCACCCATGCCAGAAATAATAGTCTGGCCTGATTCTTCGTCAGTTTGTACTCTGAAAGATGGATCTTCTGCCGCTAGTTTACCTAACGCGATTCCCATCTTATCTTGGTCAGCTACTGTGCGAGGCTCAACCGCAACAGAGATAACTGGCTCTGGGAACTCCATACGCTCAAGCGTAATAATTGAGTTCGGATCACACAGTGTCTCACCTGTTGTTACGTCTTTAAGACCAATAGCCGCTGCGATGTCGCCTGCGTAGACTACTTTGATCTCTTCACGTGAGTTTGAATGCATCTGAACGATACGACCAAGTCGCTCACGCTTACTTTTAACTGGATTGTATACCGCATCACCCTGTTTAACAGTACCAGAGTAAACACGGAAGAAGGTCAAGGTGCCAACGAACGGGTCTGTCGCAATCTTAAAAGCAAGTGCGGCAAACGGTGCGTTGTCATCAGCAGGACGTTCTTCCTCAGTACCATCTTCAACGATACCTTGGATTTGTTTCACTTGTGTTGGCGCAGGCATATATTCGATAACAGCATCAAGCACAGCTTGAACACCCTTATTCTTAAATGCACTACCACACGTCATTGGAACAATTTCGTTTGCTAATGTGCGCTGACGTAAAGCTGCTTTAATTTCAGCTTCGGTCAGGTCTTCACCTTCTAGATATTTGTCCATTAGTTCTTCTGATGCTTCAGCAGCGCTCTCAACCATGTGAGAACGCCATTCTTCTGCAAGCTCCAGAAGCTCTGCCGGAATGTCCTCATAAGTGAAAGTCATGCCTTGATCTTCGGCATTCCAGTTAATGGCTTTCATCTTAATAAGGTCAATAACACCTTTAAAGTCGTCTTCAGCACCAATTGGTAGCTGAATTGGAACAGGCGTTGCTCCAAGACGAGATTTCACCTGGTCCACAACTGTTAAGAAGTCAGCGCCAGTGCGATCCATTTTGTTTACGAAGATCATGCGAGGAACTTCGTATTTGTTCGCTTGACGCCAAACTGTCTCAGTTTGCGGCTGTACACCAGATGAAGCACAAAGAACAACTACCGCACCATCTAGTACGCGTAAAGAACGCTCTACTTCGATAGTGAAATCTACGTGTCCTGGCGTATCAATGATATTGATGCGATGGTCGTCAAATTGAGCGTCCATCCCTTTCCAGAAACACGTTGTTGCAGCAGAAGTGATTGTGATACCACGCTCTTGTTCCTGCTCCATCCAATCCATAGTTGCAGCACCATCATGTACTTCACCGATCTTATGAGAAAGACCCGTGTAGAACAGAACACGTTCTGTTGTGGTGGTTTTACCTGCATCTACGTGAGCGCAAATACCGATATTGCGATAGCGCTCAAGTGGAGTTGTACGTGCCATATGATCCTCTTAAAGGTTAAGGGCAGATTACCAACGGTAATGAGCGAATGCTTTATTCGCTTCAGCCATACGGTGAACGTCTTCACGTTTCTTAACCGCAGTGCCTTTGTTGTCAGCAGCGTCAACGATTTCTTGAGCTAAACGTAAGCCCATAGATTTTTCGCCACGCTTACGTGCAGCGTCTACTAACCAACGCATACCTAATGCGTTGCGACGTACTGGACGTACTTCAACTGGTACTTGGTACGTTGAACCACCAACACGGCGAGATTTAACCTCTACCTGTGGGCGAACGTTTTCAAGTGCAGCTTCAAAGATTTCAAGGTGCGACTTGCCTGATTTCTCAGCAGCCACGTCTAACGCACCATAAACGATTTTTTCAGCAGTAGATTTCTTGCCGTCTAACATTACTACGTTAACGAATTTAGCAAGAAGTTCCGATCCGAACTTAGGATCTGGAAGAATTTTACGTTGACCTATTACGCGTCTTCTAGGCATTTTGTATCTCCGGTATCTTCAGGTTTGCTCTTTTAGAGTCAATACCCAAAACAATTAATTTAAAAATTTAGTGCTTGGCCTTACTAACGGAGAACCATTAGCCCTTAGGGCGTTTAGCACCGTATTTAGAACGAGCTTGACGACGGTCGCTAACGCCTGCACAGTCAAGTGCACCACGTACAGTGTGGAAACGCACACCTGGTAAGTCTTTAACACGACCACCACGGATTAGGATTACACTGTGCTCTTGTAAGTTGTGGCCTTCACCACCAATGTAAGATGTTACTTCGAAACCGTTAGTTAAACGAACACGCGCTACTTTACGTAATGCAGAGTTTGGTTTCTTAGGTGTAGTTGTATATACACGAGTACATACACCACGCTTTTGCGGACAAGCTTTAAGTGCAGCTGAGTTACTTTTAGTAACTTTGCTACGACGTGGCTTACGCACTAGCTGGTTAATAGTTGCCATTTAAATAGCTCCTGAAATTAAAATTACTACTGAAAAAATAAAAAATCCGCCCTGTTTACATGCTCGTTACAAAACGTGCAGGCAAATGGGTGGCGGAATTTTAATGAGCAAAGTTTAACCTGTCAACCTTAACTCATCGTAAGGCAGAAGATAACTGCCTTACGATTTCTTAATCTATTGATTAAGTTGAGATTATTGGTTTCCAGAGATATCTGCGTTTAGTGCGTCAGTTAGTGCTTGAGTTGCCTCTTCAGCGCTTACTGTTTGCTCTTCAACGATTTCACCTTGCTTGCGACGGTTTAAACGGTCTTGGTGATACGCAAAGCCTGTACCAGCTGGGATCAGACGACCCACGATTACGTTTTCTTTCAGACCACGAAGCTCATCGCTCTTACCATTTACAGCGGCTTCAGTTAGGACACGAGTTGTCTCCTGGAACGATGCTGCAGAAATGAAAGATTCTGTTGCAAGTGACGCTTTAGTGATACCCATTAACTGGATTTCAAACTTCGCTGGGATCTTGCCTTGCTTCTCAAGTTCACGGTTCGCGATATTAACGCGTGCCACTTCAACTTGTTCACCGGCTAAGAACTCAGTGTCACCGCCGTCAAGGATGATACATTTACGTAGCATCTGACGAATGATTGTCTCAATGTGCTTGTCATTGATCTTAACGCCTTGCAAGCGGTAAACCTCTTGCACTTCGTTAACGATGTAGTTAGCTACATGAGTTACACCACGTAGTCGTAAGATGTCATGTGGTGATTCTGGACCATCGGCGATAACCTCACCTTTAGACACTTGCTCACCTTCGAACACGTTAAGTTGACGCCATTTAGGGATCATCTCTTCGTATGCGTCACCCTCAGCTGGAGTGATTACAAGACGCTTCTTACCTTTTGTTTCTTTACCGAAGCTGATAGTACCTGTGATTTCTGCAAGGATTGCAGGATCTTTCGGCTTACGTGCTTCGAATAAGTCAGCTACGCGAGGTAGACCACCCGTGATATCACGAGTCTTCGAACCTTCTTGCGGAATACGTGCAAGTACGTCACCTGGGTTTGCAGTTGCGCCGTCTGTTACTTCAATCGTTGTGAATGAAGGAAGACGTGTTTCTTGCAGACCACGCTCATCGCTTTCGATGATTAGTTTAGGTTCTTTCGCATTCGCTTTACCTAAGTCTTTAACAACCACACGTGTTAAACCAGTTAACTCGTCTGTTTGTGCTTCGGTATTTGAGTCATCAATGTCGCTGAACGAGATTTTTGACTTGTGCTCAAGAACGATTGGGTGACTATGCGGATCCCAAGTAGCAACGATGTCGTTACCTTGAACTTCTGCATTATCTTGTACCGCTAACACCGCACCGTAAGGAACTTTATAACGCTCTTTCTCACGACCAAAGCTATCGATGATAGTGATCTCTGTTGAACGAGACGTGATAACAATCTTACCGTCTGTGTTTAATACATACTTCGCATTGTGTAACTTCAATGTACCGTTAGTTTTAACTTGTACACTGTTTTCAGCAGACGCTCGAGATGCCGCACCACCGATGTGGAAGGTACGCATCGTAAGCTGTGTACCCGGCTCACCGATTGATTGTGCCGCGATAACACCTACTGACTCACCTGGATTGATGATGTGGCCACGCGCAAGGTCACGACCGTAACACTTAGCACATACACCAAAGTCATTATCACAAGTGATTACTGAACGAACGCGTACTTCATCTACTGAGTGCTCTTCTAAAAGGTCACACAGTTTTTCGTCAAGCATAACGTTACGCTCAACAAGTACTTCGTTAGTATTTGGAATTAATACATCTTCAGCAACAACACGACCTAGTACACGTTCACGAAGTGCTTCTACAACGTCACCACCTTCGATAAGCGGTTTCATTGTTAAGCCATCTTCTGTGCCACAGTCGTCTTCGTTGATTACTAAGTCTTGTGCAACGTCTACTAGACGACGCGTTAAGTAACCCGAGTTTGCTGTTTTAAGTGCTGTATCGGCAAGACCTTTACGCGCACCGTGCGTTGAGATGAAGTACTGTAGTACGTTTAGACCTTCACGGAAGTTCGCCGTGATTGGTGTCTCGATGATTGAACCATCTGGACGTGCCATTAGACCACGCATACCCGCTAACTGACGGATCTGAGCGGCGCTACCACGTGCACCTGAGTCTGCCATCATAAACACTGAGTTAAATGAAGATTGCTCTTCTTCTTCGCCTTTAGCGTTGATTACAGTGTCTTTTGATAAGTTCGCCATCATCTCACGTGATAAGTTTTCATTTACACGTGACCAGATATCGATAACTTTGTTGTACTTTTCACCAGCCGTTACAAGACCTGATTGGAATTGTTGGTTGATTTCAGTTACTTCAGCTTCCGCTGATTCAATGATTTCTGCTTTAACCGGTGGGATAACTAAGTCATCGATACCGATTGAAACACCTGACTTCATTGCGTAGTGGAAACCTGTGTACATTACTTGGTCAGCAAAGATAACGGTATCTTTAAGACCTAGACGACGGTAACACTCGTTTAATAAGCCAGAAATTTGTTTCTTACCTAGGGCTTGGTTGATTAACTCAAACGGCATGCCTTTAGGTAGGATTAGTGAAAGAATTGCACGACCTACTGTTGTTTCAACAATAGATACTTGCTCAACTGCTTCACCTTCTTCATTGTTAACTGTTTCGCTAATACGTACTTTTACGCGCGCATGTAGCTCAGCATTACCACTGCGGTATGCTTTTTCAGCTTCTTTAGGATCTTTAAATACAGTACCTTCGCCTTTCGCATTGATGCGATCACGAGTCATGTAGTAAAGACCTAATACAACGTCCTGTGAAGGAACGATGATTGGCTCACCATTCGCTGGAGATAGGATGTTGTTTGTAGACATCATTAGAGCACGTGCTTCTAACTGTGCTTCAAGCGTTAACGGTACGTGTACCGCCATTTGGTCACCATCGAAGTCAGCGTTGTACGCCGCACAAACTAATGGGTGTAAATGGATCGCTTTACCTTCGATAAGCACAGGTTCGAACGCTTGGATACCCAAACGGTGAAGTGTTGGTGCACGGTTAAGTAATACTGGATGTTCACGAATTACTTCGTCTAATACATCCCATACTTCTGCCACTTCACGCTCAACCATCTTCTTAGCAGCTTTGATAGTCGTAGCCATGCCGCGACGCTCTAATTTGCCATAGATAAATGGTTTGAATAGCTCAAGTGCCATCTTCTTAGGAAGACCACACTGGTGTAGTTTAAGCGTAGGACCTACTGTGATTACAGAACGGCCAGAGTAATCTACACGTTTACCAAGTAAGTTCTGACGGAAACGACCTTGCTTACCTTTGATCATATCAGCAAGCGATTTAAGAGGACGTTTGTTAGAACCTGTAATCGCACGACCGCGACGACCGTTATCAAGTAGCGCATCTACCGCTTCTTGTAACATACGTTTTTCGTTGCGTACGATAATGTCTGGTGCTGCTAGATCTAATAGACGCTTAAGACGGTTATTACGGTTAATAACACGACGGTAAAGGTCATTCAGATCAGAAGTCGCAAAACGACCACCGTCTAGTGGTACTAATGGACGTAGATCAGGCGGAAGTACTGGAAGTACTGTCATGATCATCCACTCAGGGTTGTTACCTGATTGGTGGAAAGATTCCATTAATTTAAGACGTTTAGTGATCTTCTTACGCTTAGTTTCAGAGTTAATTGTTGGTAACTCTTCACGCATTTCAGCAATTAATTGGCCAAGATCAAGTTCACGAAGCAAGTCTAATACTGCTTCTGCACCCATCTTCGCTTCAAACTCATCACCGTGCTCTTCTAGTGCATCTAGGTACTCTTCTTCACCTAAAAGCTGACCACGCTCAAGCGTTGTCATACCAGGCTCAGTTACTACGAATGATTCGAAGTAAAGTACGCGCTCGATGTCACGAAGTGTCATGTCTAGCATTAAGCCGATACGTGACGGTAATGATTTTAAGAACCAAATGTGCGCAACTGGGCTCGCAAGCTCAATGTGACCCATACGGTCACGACGCACTTTAGTAAGCGTTACTTCAACGCCACACTTTTCACAAATAACACCACGGTGCTTAAGGCGCTTATATTTACCACATAAACACTCATAATCTTTCACTGGGCCGAAAATACGGGCACAGAATAAGCCGTCGCGCTCAGGCTTGAAAGTACGGTAGTTGATTGTCTCAGGTTTCTTTACTTCACCGTATGACCATGAACGAACCATATCTGGCGAAGCAAGACCAATGCGAATTGCATCGAATTCTTCGGTCTTATTTTGTTGCTTCAGAAACTTAAGTAAGTCTTTCACCTTAGCTCTCCTGTCGGAGGTTAATCTTGAGGGCGAACCAATCGCCCCTACATTCTATTCGGCCTAACAGGTGCGGCTTACGCCGCACCTAAATGGCTTAATTTTCTTCCAACTCGATGTTGATACCCAGTGAGCGGATTTCTTTCAACAATACGTTGAACGATTCTGGCATACCTGGTTCCATCTTATGGTTACCATCTACGATGTTCTTATACATCTTAGTACGACCGTTCACGTCATCCGATTTCACTGTTAGCATTTCTTGTAGAGTATATGCAGCACCGTAAGCTTCTAGTGCCCACACCTCCATCTCACCGAAACGCTGGCCACCGAACTGAGCTTTACCACCCAGCGGCTGCTGAGTAACAAGGCTGTAAGAACCAGTTGAACGTGCGTGCATCTTGTCATCAACCAAGTGGTTAAGTTTCAGCATGTACATGTAACCAACAGTTACTTGACGTTCGAACTGATCGCCAGTACGGCCATCATAAAGTGTAACTTGACCGCTTCTTGGATAACCACCAAGCTCTAGTAAGTCTTTGATTTCGCTTTCACGAGCACCATCAAAGGCTGGAGTTGCGATCGGTAAACCACCTTTCAAGTTATCAGCTAAGCGACGAACTTCATCATCAGAGAACGAGTCGATATCAACTTTCTGACGACAATCACCTAATTCGTAAACTTTCTTAACGAAGCTACGGATTTCGTGCAGTTCACGCTGCTCTTTCATCATTTCTTCTAAGCGCTCACCCACACCACGTGCAGCAAGACCCATGTGTGTTTCTAGGATCTGACCGATGTTCATACGTGATGGTACACCTAGCGGGTTCAGAACGATGTCTACCGTACGACCTTTGTCATCGTATGGCATATCTTCTACTGGTACGATAGTCGAGATAACACCTTTGTTACCGTGACGACCCGCCATCTTATCACCCGGTTGGATACGACGCTTAACAGCTAGGTATACTTTAACAATCTTAAGTACGCCTGGTGCTAAGTCATCACCTTGAGTGATCTTACGACGTTTGTTTTCAAACTTCTTATCGTATTCAGCTTTAAGCTCATCGTACTGGGCAGCTAGTTGCTCAAGTTCAGCTTGCTTGTCTTCTTCAGCAAGGCTTTGAGTAAGCAGCTTTTCAGCATTTAGTGATGCAATTGAATCTGCGTTCAGACCTGCGTCAACAAGTAGCTTACGAGCACGGTCTAATACACCAGCTTCTAAGATACGGAACTCTTCGTTGAAGTCTTTCTTCGCTTCGCGAAGCTGCATGTCTTCAACTTCTAACGCACGCTTATCTTTTTCAACACCATCACGGGTGAAAACTTGTACGTCAATTACAGTACCAGTTACAGAGTTTGGTACGCGTAAAGAGCTGTCTTTAACGTCTGACGCTTTCTCACCGAAGATAGCACGTAGTAGCTTTTCTTCTGGTGTTAATTGCGTTTCGCCTTTCGGAGTCACTTTACCTACTAGGATATCGCCGCCTTTAACTTCAGCACCGATATAAACAACGCCTGATTCATCAAGCTTGCCTAGTGCAGACTCACCTACGTTAGGGATATCTGCTGTGATCTCTTCAGGACCTAATTTAGTATCACGTGCGATACATTGTAGTTCTTGAATGTGGATAGTCGTTAGACGATCTTCTTGAACTACACGCTCAGATAGTAGGATTGAATCCTCGAAGTTATAACCGTTCCATGGCATGAATGCCACGCGAAGGTTTTGACCAAGTGCTAAGTCACCTAAGTCAGTCGAAGGACCATCTGCTAATACGTCACCACGTGTTACCGGCTCACCAACCATACAAGTTGGTTTTTGGTTAATACATGTATTTTGGTTTGAGCGAGTGTATTTAGTAAGGTTGTAAATATCGATGCCCGCTTCACCTGGAATGCGCTCATCTTCATGTACATTTACAACGATGCGGCTTGCATCCGCATACATTACTTCACCACCACGCTTAGCAACGATAGTTACACCAGAATCTTTCGCTAGTGTAAGCTCGATACCTGTACCTACCAGCGGTTTGTCCGCGATAAGTGTTGGTACGGCTTGACGTTGCATGTTTGAACCCATCAATGCACGGTTAGCATCATCGTGTTCTAGGAACGGGATAAGTGCTGCCGCTACAGAGATCACCTGTTGTGGTGATACGTCCATATATTGCTGATCCATTTTGCCCATAAAGGTTGATTCACCTTTGTGGCGACATGGAATTAGTTCATCAACAAACTCATTGTTTTCGTTCAAGTTTGAGTTCGCCTGAGCGATAACAAACTGACCTTCTTCAATGGCTGATAAGTAATCTACTTCATCAGTAACTACACCGTTTACCACTTTACGGTAAGGTGTTTCTAAGAAACCATAGTCATTCGTACGTGCGTACGTAGACAATGAGTTAATTAGACCGATGTTTGGACCCTCAGGCGTTTCGATTGGACATACACGACCATAGTGAGTTACGTGAACGTCTCGAACCTCGAAGCCAGCGCGTTCACGTGTTAAACCACCCGGGCCTAATGCAGAAATACGACGCTTGTGCGTTACTTCTGAAAGCGGGTTATTTTGGTCCATGAACTGTGATAATTGAGATGAACCAAAGAACTCTTTAACCGCAGCCGAAATAGGCTTAGCGTTAATAAGATCTTGTGGCATTACAGCGTCAAGGTCACCTAAGCTTAAACGCTCACGTACAGCACGCTCAACACGTACTAGACCAACGCGGAATTGGTTCTCAGCCATTTCGCCAACACTACGGATACGACGGTTGCCTAAGTGGTCGATATCATCAACATCGCCAACACCGTTACGAATAGCGATAAGCACTTTCATAACAGCTACGATGTCTTCTTTCGATAATGTGCCAGGGCCAGTATCTGAGTCATAACCTACACGGCTATTAAACTTCATACGACCAACTGTTGATAAATCGTAACGCTCGTCAGAGAAGAACAAGTTATCAAATAAGGCTTCAGCCGCGTCTTTCGTCGGTGGCTCGCCTGGGCGCATCATGCGATAAATTTCTACTAATGCTTCTAAACGGTTGCTTGTTGTGTCGATACGTAATGTATCTGACATGTAGGCGCCGCTGTCCACTTCGTTGATATATAGTGTATCAATCTTAGTGTGACCTGCCTTAACCAATTCAGCCATTAGCTCAAGTGATAGCTCATCATTCGCGTTTGCGATGATCTCACCAGTTGACTCATCAACATAGTTTCTAGCTACAACACGACCAATGATGTACTCATGCGGTACTTCTAATTGGTTAATACCTTTTTTCTCGATGTTCTTGATGTGACGCGCAGTAATACGACGACCCGCTTCAACAAGGACTTCACCGTCTTCGCCTTTGATATCAAAAGCGGCAGTTTCACCACGTAAGCGTGAAGGAACAAGTTCCATAAGAACTTTACCGTCAGCAACTTCAAACGCAGTTGTATCGAAGAATATCTCTAGGATTTCATCCGTTGAGTACTCAAGTGCACGTAGGATGATTGACGCCGGTAATTTACGACGACGGTCAATACGTACATAAAGGTTATCTTTTGCATCAAACTCGAAGTCTAACCATGAACCACGGTAAGGAATTACACGCGCGTTATAAAGTACTTTACCTGACGAGTGAGTTTTACCGCGGTCGTTATCAAAGAATACACCAGGGCTACGGTGTAGCTGAGAAACGATAACACGCTCTGTACCATTGATAACAAAGGTACCGGTATCAGTCATGAGCGGAATTTCGCCCATGTAAACTTCTTGCTCTTTAATGTCTTTAACTGTGCCTGGTGCTTCTTTGTCCATCACCACAAGACGCAATTTTACGCGAAGTGGAGCAGAATAAGTCACACCGCGAATTTGACATTCTTTTACATCGAATACTGGCTCACCAATACGATAACTTACGTATTGAAGCTCAGAATTTCCCGAGTAGCTTTTGATAGGAAACACAGAACGGAAAGCAGCTTCCAAACCGTGATCGCCATCAGCGTCAGGGACTAAGAATTTTTTAAACGATTCTAACTGCGTCGACAGTAAGAAAGGTATATCCAAAACTTGTGGACGTTTACCAAAATCCTTACGGATACGTTTCTTTTCAGAATAAGAGTAAGCCATGGGGTTCCTCAGCTTGCTGATCTTTGACCCGACCTGTTCTTGTAAGAACAGACTTAACTGGCATCTAAGCCAAGATGTACAACATTAAATTGTTGTTCTATTTTGCTCTGACACTTTCAACACCAAAATAGGTAACAACTTGAAAGTAAAGAGAAAATTAGATTTTATTTGCGTTACAGGATTGCATCGCTCTATAGCGCAAAAAGGCCGGTGATTAAATAATCACCAGCCCTTGCCTGATTACTCAGGCAGCGAACCTAGCGTAAGCTAGATTACTTAACCTCAACTTCAGCACCAGCTTCAGTAAGGTCTTTTGCAAGTGCTTCAGCTTCTTCTTTAGATACACCTTCTTTGATAGGTGCAGGAGCAGCTTCAACAAGTGCTTTAGCTTCTTTAAGGCCAAGACCAGTAGCACCACGTACAGCTTTGATAGCTGCAACCTTGTTAGCGCCAGCGCCAGTAAGGATTACGTCGAACTCAGTCTTTTCTTCAGCTGCTTCAGCAGCAGGACCAGCAACAACAGCAGCAGCTGCAGTTACGCCGAATTTTTCTTCCATTGCTTCAACTAGAGCAACAACGTCCATTACTGACATTTCAGCAATAGCATCAAGGATTTGGTCTTTAGTTACAGACATTACAAATTTCCTAATTATTACGGACTAAATATAGCCCAAAAAAAATATTACACCGAAAGTGAACAAAAAAACAGCTTAAAATTAAGCAGCTTGCTCTTCTTTCTGTACACGTACTGCTTCAATTGTTTTACACAATTTACCTGCAGACGCTTCTTTCATAGCGCTCATTAAGCGTGCAACAGCTTCGTCGTAAGTAGGTAGAGTTGCTAGCATAGCTGCGTCTACTACGTTACCTTCAAATGCAGCCGTCTTAACTTCGAATTTCTCGTTCTTCTTCGCGAATTCTTTGAAGATACGCGCAGCAGCACCTGGGTGCTCTGAAGAGAAAGCGATTAAGCTTGGACCTACAAGTGAGTCAGAAAGGCACTCAAAATCTGTACCTTCAACAGCACGTTTAGCTAAAGTGTTACGAACAACTTTCATCCATACACCAGCTTCACGAGCTTCTTTACGAAGGGCAGTGATAGCACCAACTGTTACACCACGAGAATCTGCAACAACTGCAGAAAGAGCACCAGTGGCTGCTTCGTTGACTTCAGCAACAATTGCTTTTTTGCCTTGAAGATTTAAAGCCATGGGTGTTACTCCTGGTTTAATGGGTTGCCGAAATTGGCTTCCCTGTTCTACTCTTCCCCATCAAAGATGGAGATGCTTTTTACGGCGAGAGCCAGAAGATTAGGAAAAATCTATCTGGGGATTCACACCGTCTACGTAGGTAAAATATTAAGGCCGAAGCCGCCTACGGTCTTGGACGGAAGCCCAATTTATCGTTTTTACCCGAAGGCATTACGAAATTATGGACTTCAACCCGAATTCTTTACTTGTTTCGAAATTAACTTTCTCAACAAAATGGCGCAAGATTATAGTTCAAATTTCGCGCCATGTAAACTCTTAATTAAGCAACAACTGTGCTTAGAGAGTTTTGGTCAACAGCAACACCTGCGCCCATTGTTGTAGAGATAGTTACTTTCTTCACGTAAGTACCTTTTGCTTGAGAAGGTTTAGCCTTCTTAAGCGCAACAATAAGAGCTTCAAGGTTTTGTTGAAGTTGCTCAGCAGTGAAATCAACCTTACCGATAGTAGTATGGATGATACCGTTCTTGTCGTTACGGTAACGAACTTGACCTGCTTTCGCGTTTTTAACTGCTTCTGCAACGTTAGGCGTTACAGTACCAGTTTTAGGGTTTGGCATTAGACCACGTGGACCTAAGATTTGACCTAGTTGACCAACAACACGCATAGCGTCTGGAGATGCAACAACAACGTCAAAGTTCATCTCGCCTTTCTTAACTTGTTCAGCAAGATCTTCCATGCCCACTAATTCAGCACCAGCTTCTTTCGCAGCATCTGCGTTAGCGCCTTGTGTGAATACAGCAACACGAACTTCACGACCAGTACCGTTAGGTAGTACAGTTGCACCACGAACGTTTTGGTCAGATTTACGAGCATCGATACCAAGGTTAACAGCAACGTCAACACTTTCTACGAATTTAGCTGTCGCTAACTCTTTTAAAAGAGCAACTGCTTCGTTGATTTCGTAATCTTTAGTTACATCCACTTTTTCGCGGATTGTACGCATACGTTTAGTTAATTTTGCCATTATCTTAGTCCTCTACGTTCAAGCCCATCGCACGCGCAGAACCTGCGATAGTGCGAACTGCAGCGTCCATATCAGCCGCTGTAAGGTCAGGTCGTTTTGTCTCAACGATTTCTTCAAGTTGAGCACGAGTTACTGTACCCACTTTTTCAGTGTTAGGACGGCCAGAACCTGATTTGATACCTGCAGCTTTCTTAAGTAAGTAAGCAGCCGGTGGAGTTTTCATGTCGAACGTGAAAGAACGGTCACCGTAAACAGAGATCACTACAGGAACTGGAGCGCCTTTTTCGATAGATTCTGTACGTGCGTTGAACGCTTTACAGAATTCCATGATGTTTACACCGTGTTGACCTAGTGCTGGACCTACTGGAGGACTAGGGTTAGCCATACCAGCGGCAACTTGTAGCTTGATAATAGCTTCAACTTTTTTAGCCATAATAAATACCTCATTTGGTGGGTCATAGCCTTGTGCGCGCGAGGACGCGTACTCTAACGGCTTCCCAGTTTAAAAATTGGTTCTCACTTTTTAGTGATAAAACAAGTTGTAACTTGCCCTAACACAAAAAGGCCGCTGATTATAAGTTAATCAGCGGCCTTTTTCAAGCGTATTGCCAAAATATTAATCAACTTTGGCAGCTTTAATTTTTTACTTACTTGTCTTGCTCAACTTGACCAAATTCAAGGTCAACAGGTGTCGAACGACCGAAGATAAGAACAGACACTTTCACGCGGCTCTTCTCGTAATCAACTTCTTCAACAACACCGCTGAAGTCAGCAAATGGACCATCGATAACACGAACAACTTCGCCTGGCTCGAATAATGTAGCTGGCTTAGGTGCTTCAGAGTTCTCTTGAAGACGGTTTAAGATGCGGTCAGCTTCTTTTTGGCTAATTGGCGCTGGACGATCAGACGTACCACCAATGAAGCCCATAACACGTGCAGTGCTGTTCACTAAGTGCCAGCTTGCATCGTTCATGTCCATTTGAACTAGTACGTAACCTGGGAAGAATTTACGCTCAGATTTACGCTTTTGGCCAGCGCGCATCTCAACAACTTCTTCAGTTGGTACTAATACTTCACCAAAACTATCTTCCAAACCTTCGATCTTGATGTGCTCAAGAATAGTTTGTGCTACACGCTTCTCGTAACCAGAGAAAGCTTGTACTACGTACCAACGTAGTTTCTTTTCGTTCTTCTCATCCGACATGGGATTAGATCTCCAATCCAGTTAAAAAGCCTACTGCGCGGAATAAAATGCCATCTAATCCCCAAAGGATAAGCGCCATAATCACAGTTGCAACCATTACAATTAATGTCGTATGTGTTGTTTCTTGGCGAGTTGGCCACACAACTTTACGTACTTCGATACGTGCTTCTTTTGCAAACGCAAGAAAAGTACGACCTTTTTCAGTTAGTGAGGCAATGCCTAAACCAGCTGCAACAGCAACCACTACACCAATAGCACGTAATAATACAGATTGGTCTGCATACATGTGGTTACCAACGACTGCGCCTGCTAGTAGCGCAATTGCTACAATCCACTTTACTGAATCCATCGCACTTGATGGTGTTTCTACATTCGTGCTCATAATATTTTTACCTTAACTACAGACACAACAACCCTGCGCTCTGGCAGGGTTAATCCATTAAAATCTAAACTTAAAAACTGACTTGTTTAAACCGATTTTTAATTTCAGACTTAGCACACATTGTGTAAAAAGTGGCAGGGGCGGAGAGATTCGAACTCCCAACCGTCGGTTTTGGAGACCGCTGTTCTACCAATTGGAACTACGCCCCTGCAAAGTGGATGCCTATTATACTTACGCAATTCATTAACACAAGAGTAAAAGATACCCATTAGTTAAAATCTCATCAGTTCGTTTAAAAATCAATATTAACATTGATTAAAAAGCAGTTTATCATAACCCCATTAAAGGAACATAAAACAACATGGATCAGTGTGCTGCTATTAAAATCCCCTTTTAATATTGTATTGTTATGCCTCACTTTGTTGATGGCTAATCAGGCTAGTGCACGTTCTTTACACCTCAGCACTTTTAATAGTCAGCAAGGCCTGAGCCAAAATTCAATCACCTGCAGCATCACCGACCAGCAAGGCTTTTTATGGTTTGCTACACAAGGTGGCTTAAATCGCTTTGATGGTTATGAATTTAAGCGTTTTAAAGCTAATAGCGATCATAAAAGCATTTCAGGGAACTGGATCACCGGCTGTGTTAAAGATAGTAAAAACCAGCTATGGTTTTCGACTGCAAGTAAAGGGCTTAATAGACTCGACCCTAAAACCGGTCTGTTTGAAGTGTTTTCTACTCGCCATAACGGAAGCCTAAGTGAAGATAAAATCTGGTCTATGGCGTTAGCTAAAGATGATGTTCTGTGGTTAGGCCACGAACATGGTAAGTTAACCCGTTTTGATGTATCAAATAATAGCTTTACACACTTTTACTATAAATCAACGCAGCCACTGGTTCGAGACATTGTTATTACCGATGAACTAATTTGGCTTGCCACAGATAAAGGACTTATTTCATTTGACCCAATTACTGAGCAATTTACTCAGCATGCTCAGATCTCCGTGCCGCTCTGGCATCTCAAGTTGCTTAATGACGAAAAGCTGCTTATTGGCGCTAAACAAGGTCTTTATATATTAAATTTAGCTACGCAAAGTAGTGAAAAAGTCGAACAGTTTAATGGCGCCTGGATCACAGACAGCCTCGTTGACCAACAGCAAAACCTTTGGCTTACAAGCTACGGGCAAGGTCTATACCTTTTACCTGTAGGTGCTGACTTACAAGAGCAATTCACTCAATATCGCCATGACAAACAAAACCCCAACGGCTTAAGCAGCGACTACCTGCTTTCTCTTTTTCAAGACTCGCAAGGTGTTATTTGGCTGGGCACAGATGGCTATGGTGTGCACCGCTATGATCCTAAGCAGCAACAGTTCTCTCATCAATTAAAAACCTCTCAAGCAAATTCGTTAAGCCATAACTTTGTTCGTTCAATAGTTAAAAGAGCCAATGGTGAGGTATGGGTTGGCACCCGTGATGGACTCAACCGCAAAACAACGTCTGGTTATCAGCACTTTAAAAACGCCCTACCTAATAACAATATATTTGCCCTACACGAAGATGCTAACCAACAATTATGGATTGGTACTTACGGTGGCGGTTTAATTAAGTATCAGGACCGCCTTGATGAGTTTACAACTTTCACCATGCAAAGCCACCAGCTAGCCAGTGATCGTGTGTACGCAATTACCAGCGACAAAACAGGTGCACTTTGGCTAGGTAGTAACCAAGGCTTAACCCGCTTTGAACCAACCTCTGCCAAGGTGACTCACTATAAGCACAATGATGCGCAAAATAGCCTTGCCAACAACACCGTATTTACTTTGGCTTATGATAATGAAGAGCACGCACTATGGATTGGTACCCGAGCAGGACTCAATAAACTCGATATCTCAACAGAGCAATTTAGTTTATTAGATGAGCAAGGTTCAGGCGAGACAGGGCTTAGCCACAATATGGTTACCTCTTTATTACTCAGTGAAGACAGCATTTGGGTTGGCACTATGCAAGGCTTGAATCAAGTCAACAAGCGTACCCTCACAGTGAAACACATAACTGAGCAGCAAGGATTAGCTAATGACAACGTTTTTGACATTCTTGCCGATAAACAAGGCACGCTTTGGCTTGCAACCAATGGTGGACTCACTCGCTATAACCCCATCACACAGCAGATGGAGCAGTTTTTGCCTGAAGATGGTATTCAACACCAGTCATTTATATTAGGTGCGAGCTCTCAAGCAGACGATGGCGAGTTATTTTTTGGGGGGATTAATGGCTACAATCATTTTTACCCTGAGCAACTAACCTTATCGCACACTCCCCCTACTCCAGTGTTAACTGAGTTATTACTTAATAACCGAGCAATTAAAAGTAATCATTTTGATAAGCAAACCAATACGCTTGCTAGTGCGACTCAGACATTCTCGTTTGCAAAATCAGCGGGGGTTATCGGCTTTAAATTTAGTGCATTAAAAAATGGTGCGACTCCAAAACATTACCAATATGGCTACAAGCTAGCTGGCTTTGATGAGCAATTCTTATATACCGATGCATCCCTTAGGCAAATTAACTATCCGCAATTGCCTGCTGGTAACTACCAGTTATTGCTAAAAGCAAAAGATCAATATGGCCAATGGAGTGAAAGTACACAGCTATTAGAACTTACTGTTGTGCCTCCTTGGTGGCAAACTAAATTAGCCTACGGCATTTACTTTACGTTTGCTTTAGCACTGACTTGGCTTGTGTTAAATGCCTTGTACAAGCGCAAACTAGCAGAGCAAGAAAAGCAAACCGAAATTGAGTTAAACAAACTAAAAGATCAGTTTTTAGATAACATTAGCCACGAACTCAAAACACCACTTAGCTTAATACTCGCTCCGGTAAGTCAGTTACAGCGAAGCAATGCAGACTCTCAAGCTCAAACGCAACTAGCCAGTATCAAACGTAACTGCCAGCGCTTACTTGAGCTCATCAATCAACTTTTACAACTGAGTCAACGCCCAAGCACGGCAATTTACACTGTCAGCCCCTATTCTATTACGCCATTTTTAACAGATTTAGTGGCGGATTTCAGACCTCTGTATGAGCAAAAAAAACTGCAATTTAGCTTTACTGACACCACCACTACAGCACTTAAGATTAACCTTGCTCCTGAACATGCCCACTCGATTTTCAGTAACCTGATAAGCAATGCACTTAAGTACACCCCTTCAGGTGGCACTGTCGATATTCACCTTAGTGAAGTGCAACAAGCGTTACAGTTTAAAATTACTGATACCGGTGTGGGTATTGCCAGTGAGCATCAGCAGTCGGTTTTTCAGCGCTTTACCCGCGTAGCATCATCTGAACCAGGTAGTGGTATTGGCCTGAGCTTAGTAAAACAACTCGTTGAACAATACGGTGGCTCTATCAGTTTAAGCAGTAAGTTTGCTGAAGGTAGCTGCTTTACTGTGTCATTACCAGTGGTTGAAAGTGCTGATAATCAAGCAAATAGCGCTATGCAAGTTCATACCTCACAACAGACATTGCTGATTGTTGAAGATAATGAGGAAATGGCAGAGCTGCTCCTTTCTTTATTTAATAACGAGTTTAACTGTATCTGTGCAACTGATGGTCAGCAAGCTCTCGACCTTTGCCAGACAGACCTGCCTGAACTCATTATTAGTGATGTGATGATGCCGAATATGGATGGTTATCAATTATTAGCAGCTCTTCGAGCATACCCGGCCACCAGCCACATTCCGGTATTATTACTTTCAGCTAAAGCAGATACCCACAGCCGCTTAAAAGGGCTTGATTTATTAGCTGATGACTTTTTAAGTAAACCTTTTGAACCGACTCTACTAGTAAGCAGAGTAAAAGGCCTGCTTAATCTGAGACAAATTTTAAACCAACACCTAACAGCACAATTGGCAGCTCCTCTGAATAGCGATACAGCGCCAATAACAGTACAAAATAAAGATTACTCTTTTACAGAAAAACTTAAGCAAATAGTACAAGCGCATTACCAAGATGAAAGTTTTTCGGTTGAACGACTAGCCTCAGCGTTATGTTTAAGCCCCCGAGCGCTACAACTAAAAATGAAAGCCTTGTACTCACAAACGCCTTCTGATTATTTGCGTAATACTCGCTTAGAGTTTGCAAAAAAACAGCTAATCGATAGCGCGTTAGCAATTGGACAAGTCGCGGAGCAAGCAGGTTTTAGTTCACAAAGCTATTTTGCCCGAAGCTTTAAAAGCTATGTTGGCTTATCACCAAAACAGTATCGAGAAAAATATCAAAAACATGCCGAATTTCGCATCAGTGAATAAAGTTTTCGCCTGAGTGCTATTAATAAAATACTGATTTTTATAGCTTATCAATACAAACGTCAATAACAACAAAGCCCATAGTGCGGCGTTATTTACTGCATGAGATATAAGTTAAGGAAAGTCATATGCTCACCAAAACACACAAAGCAATTTCTATTACGTTACTTGCTGCGGCACTGACTGCATGCCAGAGTACTTCGACAACCACCAGCAATAACAATAGCCCTGATATAAACGAAGTTGCACAGCAGCAGTACAATGGCCCAAAAGCTCGGATCGCTGTTGCCCGCTTTACTGATAAATCAAACGATTCACGTTGGTGGCGTAAAGAAATTGGTGAAGGTATGGCCGATCAACTCACAACCGCATTAGTCAGTACAAATCGCTTTATTGTTTTAGAGCGACAAGCACTCGATGCCGTGCTATCAGAACAAGACCTTGCTGTATCAGGCCGCGTGAGTGCAGCATCAGGTGCTGCGTATGGTGAAATAGAGGGAGCCGAAATTGTTGTGGTTGCCGCAGTCACAGAGTTTGATGATGACAACTCTGGCACTCGTGTCGGCAGTGGTGGCTTTATCGGCGATGTATTTAGCTCGGTATCGGCGGGTTTTTCAAGTTCGCACATGGCAATAGATTTACGCTTAATCGACACGCGTACTTCTCGTATTCTCGCCGCTACCAGTGTTGAGGGTGGCAGTAAAGATTTTGACTTTACATCAGCAGCAACCAATTTTGGTGGCGCACTCGTTGGTGGTAACTTAAGTAGCTGGTCAAACACACCAAAAGAAAAAGCATTGCGCGAAGTGATCGTAAAAGCTGTTGAGTTTTTAGAGTCAAAAGTGCCAACAACTTATTATCGCTATAATAGTGATAACACCATTGCAGCTGGCCATACCGCCCCTGCACCACTAAAAGTAACCGCAGCTGCAGCTCCTGCTAAAGCGCCAGTTGCATCGGTTAGTGTTCCAACTCACAGAATGCCTTACTACGAAAAAACAGACTTAGCGATGTCACGACTGAACTTGGTTTGTTTGGGTTATTTGAAAAGGCAGCCTCACTACGAAGAATATGAAATAGAAGACGTAGAGTACGATCAAGCAACCGTGATTGCGCTCACTGAGTATCAGCAAGAAAAAAAGCTAAAAGTGACAGGCCTTGCTGATGAGACAACTAAGAAGTCTCTTGATGATTCAGGGTGTATTGCCAAAACGAACAAATCAAGTTTAGAAAGCTTTGGCAGTATGTTTAAATTTAACTAAGCAAACTAACAGCCAGTGCCAGCACTGGCTGTTTAAAACCTTAGTTATAAAATTTGTAATAGCTCACCACGATAAAAATCACATAACAACCAAATTTGTTGAAATGGATGACTCTTAGGCACATCAAGGTGAGTAAGTACTGACTTAAAATCATCAAGATGCCATATAGTACTGGCATTTCGAATTAATAACCAAGGCTGAGTAGACTCGTAGTGTTTCTTAGCTTTTTGTGCCAGCAAGCGATGTAAAGCACAGTGCAAACGCTCGTTACTCGGTGCTAAAGCCATTTCAGCAAGATCTCGTTGCATTGAGATAGACAGCGGCCGACCTAACACCGCCATTGCCTCAGTTTCGCTGGCATATAAATGTGCGACTTCAATATCAAGCCGTTCATCACCTTTATAACAACTCACGTCTGGTTTACTCGGCGTGTTATGCCAAATATTGCGCATACTTACGCCAAACTGCTTTTCGTAACAGCGCAAAAACAACTTTGCTGCGCCATGCTCCAGCGCTATTTTTTCTTGTTCACTTTCACGATTCATTTAATGTTGCATACACATCTTTTAATAACCCAGAAGCGCCAAAACGAAATAGCTCAGGTTGTAAATACGCTTCACCCATAATTGACTCAGCTAGGGCTAGATACTCAGCAGCATCGGTGACTGTTCTGACCCCACCTGCCGCCTTAAAACCAACCTTTTTGCCACTCGCTTTTATGCTGTTCAACATGATGTCTGTTGCAGCTAGCGTTGCATTAACAGCCACTTTACCTGTACTGGTTTTAATAAAGTCAGCGCCGCCATCAATTGCTAGTTTAGTTGCTGTTGCAATGAGGTCATCGTTTAATTCACCACTTTCGATAATGACTTTAAGCTGCGCTTGAGTACCACATGCCTCTTTTGACGCTTTGACATACCCTAAAACTTTGCGCTCATCACCACCAATAAGCGCTTTGTAGGGGATCACTAAATCAATTTCATCAGCGCCGCGTTCAATGGCAAATAAGGTTTCATTTAGCACTTCCTCTAACGGTTGCTCCCCACTAGGAAAGTTAGTAACTGTAGCCACTTTGACTTGCTGTAATTCACGCTCAGCAAGTGCCAGTTTAGCGTCACTGACAAACTGGCTATATACACAAACCGCTGCAGGAATGCCTAACGTTGGCTCAATACTGGCAACCAAGTTATTAATGGTTTCTGTTGTGTCGCTGTCATTCAGAGTTGTTAAGTCCATCAGTGCCACCGCTTGGGCAGCGCTTGTTTGCATTTTAGTCATAGCTCTTATATTTGTGTTGCCATATTAGTGACCTATAGTAGCAAATTTTTATCATTCGGCTATAAATCATAACTAATCACCATAAGGCTGCTTATTTACTTGTAACTCGCCGCAATCCCTTGTTAACTAAGTCTTAAGCCAAAACAAACCACCCGGTATAACTTTTAGTTATATAAACTTGGTTTTAATTATTTTTTACTTTTTTTAGAGCACTATATTCTGCTTGCCTGCAATAAGCAGTTTCTTGATGTGTTTTAGGGGTGAGAACAAAGTGCAATATTTACCAATCTTTACCAAATTAGACGACAAACCTGTGCTGGTAGTCGGCGGTGGAGATGTCGCGTTACGCAAATGCCGCGCATTTTTAAAAGCACGTGCTCATGTGACGCTAGTCGCCCCTGAGTTTTGTGATGAACTTCGAGAACTTGCTGAGAAAGGTGATGTAACACTCATTAACGACTTTTTCAAAGAACAGTATTTAGATCAGCAAATGCTGGTAATTGCTGCAACTGATATAGACAGCGTTAACAAAGATGTGTTCGAACTTGCTAATGCGCGCAATATTTTCGTTAACGTGGTGGATGATCAACCTAAGTGCAGCTTTATTTTTCCATCAATTGTTGACCGTGACCCGATCACAATTGCAATTTCAAGCGCAGGCACAGCACCGGTATTAGCACGTCGTTTACGCGAAAAACTCGAAACGCTTATTCCACAGCATATAGGTCCACTCGCTACATTAGTTGGTAGCTTTCGTGACAAAGTAAAACAACGCTTTAAACACTTTGCTGACCGCCGCCAGTTTTGGGAAGGCGTATTTGATTCATCAGTTGTAAGCAAAGTCCAAGCGGGTAATACCGAAGCTGCAACAGCGCAGTTAGAGCAATTGTTAGATGCAAAGCCAGAACCAGAAGGCGAAGTGTATGTTGTAGGTGCAGGCCCAGGTGACCCTGAGCTATTAACCTTAAAAGCACTGCAGTTAATGCAACAAGCCGACGTAGTTGTATATGACTACTTAGTTTCTGATGAAATTATGGATTTAGTACGCCGTGATGCCGACCTAGTTTGCGTAGGTAAAAGGTTAGGCGATCACAGTGTGGCGCAAGAAGATACCAATCAGATGTTGGTCGATTTTGCCAAGCAAGGCAAAAAAGTATGCCGTATTAAAGGCGGCGACCCGTTTATTTATGGTCGTGGTGGTGAAGAAGTACAAGTTCTTGCCGCGAATAAAGTGCGTTACCAAATAGTACCGGGTATTACTGCTGCTGCAGGTTGTAGCGCTTATGCAGGTATTCCACTTACTCACAGAGATCATGCGCAAGCCATTCAGTTTGTAACGGGTCACTGTAAAAAAGATGGTCAAGAATTAGATTGGCAGTCACTTGCCAAGCCAAATCAGACCTTAGCGATTTATATGGGAGTGATTAAATCACCGCATATTCAAGCGCAACTATTAAAACATGGCCGCGGTGCAGATACCCCCGTTGCCATTATCGAAAACGGCACACGTAAAGAACAACGTGTGGTAACAGGGCAATTAGGTGAGCTGGCTGATTTGATTTCACGCCATAGCATTATCTCACCCGCCTTATTAATTATTGGCGAAGTTGCATCATTGCATCATCAGCTTGCATGGTTTGGTCAAACAGAGCAAACCAGCAGCTTTGCCCAGCCAATTACTGGCGTAGCTTAATTTAACTTTTAATCATTTTAGTAGGACGACTAACAATGGCTTTAACACACCTTCAGCAATTAGAAGCTGAAAGTATCAAAATCATGCGCGAAGTTGCTGCTGAGTTTGAAAACCCGGTGATGCTTTACTCAATTGGTAAAGATTCATCAGTGTTATTACACTTGGCGCGTAAAGCGTTTTATCCAGCAAAGATCCCATTTCCACTTTTACACGTTGATACCAACTGGAAGTTTAAGGAAATGATCGAGTTTCGTGACCGCCTAGCTAAAGAGTATGGCTTTGATTTAATCGTCCACAAAAATCCTGAAGGGTTAGAGATTGATATCAATCCATTTGTACACGGCTCGGCAAAGCACACCGACATCATGAAAACGCAGGGCTTAAAGCAAGCGTTAGATAAATACGGCTTTGATGCTGCGTTTGGTGGGGCACGTCGTGACGAAGAGAAGTCTCGTGCTAAAGAGCGTGTTTACTCATTCCGTGACAAACACCACAGATGGGATCCAAAAAACCAACGTCCAGAGCTTTGGAATACATATAACAGCCAAGTTAACCCAGGTGAAAGCATTCGTGTATTCCCGTTATCTAACTGGACTGAGCTTGATATTTGGCAGTATATCTACCAAGAAAACATTGAAATGGTTCCACTTTACCTGGCTAAAGAACGCCCAGTCGTTGAGCGTAACGGCACGCTAATCATGGTTGATGACGAGCGTATGCCATTAGAAGAAGGTGAAGTACCACAAATGAAATCTGTCCGTTTCCGTACCCTTGGTTGTTACCCGCTGACAGGTGCTGTGGAATCAAATGCAGGAACCTTAACTGAAATTATTGAAGAAATGCTGCTTTCAACCTCTTCTGAGCGTGAAGGCCGCGTGATTGATCACGACTCTGCTGGTTCAATGGAAAAGAAAAAACGTGAGGGCTATTTCTAATGTCTAAAACAAATGACACGATTAATGAAGTAAGAGAGTTAGGCATCGACGCCTACCTTGCGCGTCAACAAGACAAAAGCCTTTTACGCATGCTGACCTGTGGTAGTGTGGATGACGGTAAATCTACACTGATTGGCCGCCTTTTACATGACAGTCACCAAATTTATGAAGACCAACTTGCAGCCCTGCATAAAGACAATGAAAAAGTCGGTAATGCCGGTGAAGAGCTTGATTTAGCACTTCTTGTAGATGGTCTTCAAGCTGAACGTGAGCAAGGTATTACCATTGACGTTGCTTATCGTTACTTCTCAACAGCAAAACGTAAGTTCATTATTGCTGATACGCCAGGACATGAGCAGTACACGCGTAACATGGTAACCGGTGCATCAACCAGTGATGTGGCGATTATCTTAGTTGACGCTCGTTACGGCGTACAAGTACAAACTAAGCGTCATAGCTTTATCTGTGACTCACTAGGTATTAAGCAGTTTGTTGTTGCTATCAATAAGATGGATATCGTCGATTTCGATGAAACCGTATATGAGAAAATCAAAGCGGATTACCTTAAGTTTGCAGAGCAACTAAACGTTACTAATATCAAGTTTGTGCCTATGTCAGCGCTTAAAGGTGACAACGTAGTTACACGCTCAGAGCACACACCTTACTACACTGATAAACCACTACTTGAGTTACTTGAAGACTCACCAGCTGCAGAACTTGATAACGGTTTTGAAGCACGTCTTCCGGTGCAGTATGTAGTACGCCCTAACTTAGACTTCCGCGGCTTCCAAGGTACTTTAACGTCTGGCAAGTTCAGCGTTGGTGATGCAGTAAAGGTTTTACCATCAGGTAAAAGCTCAAGTATCAAAGAGATTGTGACTTTCGATGGCAACTTAGATACCGCTGAAGCAGGTCAAGCAATCACTTTAACGTTAAACGACGAAATTGATATCAGTCGTGGCGATGTGATTGTACCAGCCGCTTCAAAAGCCGCTGTTACAAACCGTATTCAAGCTAAATTAGTATGGATGCATGAAGCACCGTTAGTATTAGGTAAAAGCTATAACTTTAAGTTAGGCAGCAAAAACACCTCGGCAGTGGTAAGAAAAATCGATCACACGATTGATGTAAATACCCTTGAGCATGGTCAAGCAGACTCATTACAACTGAACGAAATTGCGATTGTAACTTTAGAGCTTACAGAAACAATTTTGGCTGATGAGTACCACAACAACCATGAAACAGGTGCGTTTATCCTAATTGATCGCTTATCAAACCTAACCGTTGCGGCAGGTATGATTGAGCAATTACTTAGCACTGAAGAGCAACAAAGTAGCTTTAGCGACTTTGAAGTTGAATTTAATGCCTTAGTACGCAAGCACTTCCCTCATTGGCAAGCGCTTGATATAACTAAGCTTAAATAATCAATATTCGCCTGTTATAGGAAGTAAAAAGCATGTATCAACAGCTGGTATTAACAGGCATTATGCTGGTATTAGTGGGGTGCCTTTTTGGCACTCGACTAAAACCAGCATGGTTATTTGTCGGCGCCATTGGTATTAGTTATTTAGCTGGGCTGATAAGCCTTGAGGATATGCTAATTAACTATGCAAACCCTTCTTTAATCACTCTAATTCTACTTGTACTCGTCTCGATAGCTGTAGAAAAAACCACGTTAGTACAAAAACTTGCTCAGTCTCTTTCGAAAGGCAGCCTGACAAGTTCGGTGACCAAGCTTGGTTTATCAACCGCCTTTTTGTCATCATTTACTAATAATACAGCGGTAGTGGCATCGCTGATCAGTGCGATAAAAGAAAGCCCGACACATTCACCGTCTAAGCTTTTGTTGCCTTTATCGTACACAGCTATTTTAGGTGGCACGATCACCCTGATAGGCACCTCAACAAATTTAATTGTTAATGGTTTTGCCGTTGAAGCGGGCATGGAGCCGCTTGGCTTTTTTGATTTTACCTTGATTGGTTTAGGCGCACTGAGCGTTGGCCTTATCACAATTTTAGTGATGCTCAAGTATTTGCCAGATAACGGCAAAAACGACCAAGAGGTGGTGCCCTTCTACCTAGAAGGTAAAGTAGAAGCAGGCTCAAAACTCATTGGTAAAAGTGTTGAGGAAAATGGCCTTCGTGAACTAAAAGACTTGTTCTTAGCCGAAATAATCCGCGGTGATAAGCGTATTTGTGCGGTTACCCCAAAACAAGTTATCAAAGAAGGTGACGTACTGCTGTTTGTAGGTGATATAAAGTCAGTACCTCTGCTCACCCAATTTGACGGCTTAAAAGTTGTGCACGACAAACATGAAAAAGATGTTGAGCACCTAGTTGAAGTTGTTGTTAGCCATTCTTCAAAATACATTGGTAAAACAATTAAAGAAATTCGCTTTCGTGAACAATTTCATGCTGCCGTTATTGCTATTCGTCGCGGCCATGACCGTTTACAAGGTGGCTTAGGTAAAGTTCAATTGCAAGCCGGTGACTCACTGATCCTTGCCCCTGGCAAAGAGTTTTACTCGCTACCCAATTTAAAGCGCGAGTTTGTTTATATTTCAGGCCTTGATTTACAAACCCATTTAAAGCCTAAGCAATCAAATATTGTGTTAGCGAGTTTTGCAACCGTATTGGGGTTAAGTATTGTTGGCCTTGTTCCCTTAGTGAAAGGCCTACTCGTTCTTCTTATTGGTTTAATGCTAACGGGCACAATCAAGCTAAGTGAAGTAAAACGTCGCTTCCCAATAGAGTTACTCGCAGTAGTCGGTAGTGCCATTGGCCTTGCCAAACTCATGATAGGCACAGGCCTTGCCGGTGAAATTTCGTCGGCCATGTTATACGTATTAGGTGACTTTGGGCCTTACGGCGCATTTATCGCCATATTCTTAATGACGGTTTTATTTACCGAACTCATTACCAATAATGCCGCTGCCGCGCTTTCGTTTCCGGTAGCGTATGCACTCGCCGTTGGTTTTGATGTATCACCTTTGCCTTTTATTATGGCTGTCGCATTTGGTGCATCAGCGAGCTTCATTTCGCCATTTGGTTATCAAACTAACTTGATGGTTTACAGCGCGGGAAATTACCGACTTAAAGATTACATTGCCATGGGCTTACCTTTATCGATTATTTACTCGATTACGGTTTTAACACTCATACCACTGGTATTCCCATTTCAATAACGAGAGTAAAGACAATGGATGAAAATATTGTTTGGCATAATTACGCCATTAGCAAATCACAGCGTAGTGAGCAAAAAAAGCATAAGCCAACCATTTTATGGTTCACTGGTTTTTCAGGTTCAGGCAAAAGCACTGTTGCAAACGCACTAGAAAGCGCATTAAACCAGCTAGGTGTTCACACCTACCTACTCGATGGCGACAATGTACGTCATGGCTTATGTAAAGATCTTGGCTTTACTGATGAAGACCGCGTGGAAAACATTCGCCGCGTCGGTGAAACTGCAAAGCTGATGGTCGATGCCGGTCTTGTGGTATTAACCGCATTTATTTCACCATTCCAAAGCGAACGCGATATGGTAAGAAACTTAGTAGAGGATGGTGAGTTTATTGAGGTATTTTTAGATACCCCGCTCGACGTGTGTGAAACACGCGACCCTAAAGGGCTTTATAAAAAAGCCCGTGCAGGTGAAATTAAACACTTCACAGGTATCGACTCAGACTATCAAATCCCTACATCGCCAGAAATTAAAATCGATACCAGTAAAAACAGCCTAGACCAATCGGTGCAAGAACTGGTAGCGTATTTAAAACAACAGCAAATTATAGGTTAAGTCATGAATCAAACGGAACTGCTAGAAGAAATATTACTCCTCGCACGCCAAGCCGGTAGTGCAATAATGGGGATTTACGAAAAGGATTTTAATGTTGAGTACAAAGCTGATGAAAGCCCAGTGACCGACGCCGACCTAGCAGCTCACAAAGTGATTGTGAATGGCTTACATCACCTTACCCCTGATGTACCAATTCTAAGCGAAGAAAGCGCTGATATTAGCTGGGATATTCGTCAAACTTGGCAACGCTACTGGTTAGTCGATCCAATTGATGGCACCAAAGAGTTCATCAAAAAGAATGGCGAGTTCACAGTAAACATTGCCTTGATTGAAAAAGGGAAACCGGTATTAGCTGTTGTCGATGCACCGGCATTAGGTGTGTCGTATATTGCTGCTGAAGCAATTGGTGCCTTTAAAGATAAAGGTGATGAGCGCATTGAACTTAAGGTAACCCGTAAACCAAATAAAGGGCTTATCCGTGTTGTCGGCAGCCGTTCACACCCTTCTCCTGATCTAGCTGAATTCGTAAAACAGTTTGAAGATGTAGAAATGGTTTCAAAGGGCAGCTCACTAAAACTTTGTCTAGTTGCCGAAGGGAGTGCTGATATATACCCACGCCTTGGCCCAACCTGTGAGTGGGATACCGGAGCAGGTCATGCGATTGCCGAAATAGCAGGCGCAACGGTTAGCAAACTCGATGGCAGCCCACTACTGTATAACAGTAAAGAAGAGTATCTGAATCCGTATTTTGTCGTATCGGCATTACATAACTAAAAGCGTTCCGTTAAATATCGTAGGCTGGGTAGAGCGTAGCGAAACCCAGCATCTCCCCTGCCATCGCAAAGTAAATATCCAGATTTCATATTCCCTACTTTATGACCACAATCATCTAGCCAATAAGCCTTTGTTCCTATAGTATTTTGCTCTCTTAATCTATTAAAGGAATAACCATGACGACTGTTGAAAAAGCAATTGAAGCCGGCTATGAAGCACAAATTACCGCACTATATAAAGCCCTTTCACAAGGAGTGCTTGCCGCTAATGGTGATGAAAGTGAAATCAGTGCAGCTGAGGCACGTTTTAAGAAAGGTTTAGCATTTGCCGCAGACATTAAAGCTCGCGCACTTGCAGCCGCAGAATAAATACCACAACAGGGCTTTATAAATAAGCCCTGCCACCTTCCTTTGTAAGTCTCTCCTTACAGCATAGTTATCTAAATACAACGCTAAAACATGCATTCTTAATCGCTTTTCTATATGCTGCGCGACAATTATTATTCTAATAGTGGAGTGCTAATGAACACACATCAAGATGCTATGCCGTATGATGCATCGACAACAAGTAGTAACTCAAAATGGAACCTTCATGACACCCAATGGGTGTTAAGTTTATTTGGCACCGCAGTTGGTGCAGGGATCTTATTCTTACCAATTAATATCGGTATCGGCGGATTTTGGCCTTTGATTATCATGGCATGCCTTGCCTTTCCGATGACCTACTTAGCTCACAGAGGTTTAGCCCGATTCGTTTTATCATCAAAACAGCCTGAAGCGGATTTTACCGATGTTGTAGAAGAACACTTTGGCATTAATGCAGGGCGCTTAATATCTTTACTGTATTTTCTCTCTATCTTCCCTATCTTACTTATTTATGGTGTTGGATTAACCAATACTGTTGATAGCTTTATCGTTAATCAATTAGGTATTGAATCTCCACCACGCGTACTGTTATCTGGTGTGCTCGTTGGCGGTATGATTAGCTTAATGCTAGGTGGCGAAGCATTGATGTTACGTGCTTTTGCAATCCTTGTTTATCCGCTTGTCGCAATCTTGTTTTTCTTATCGATTTACTTGATCCCAAGCTGGCAAATGCCAGATGTATCTGTCCCTGAGTTTTCAGGCTTCATGAAAACACTTTGGTTATCAATACCTATCATCGTATTCTCATTTAGCCATGCAGCAGCAATATCAAGCTTTGTACATGTACAGCGTGCTCACTATGGCAACAATGCTAAAATGAAATCAGAAGCAATTCTAAAGCGCACCAGCTTATTATTAATTGTGTTTGTTTTACTGTTTGTATTCTCGTGTGTGCTGTCACTATCTACTGAGCAAATGGTACAAGCAAAAGCTGATAACGTGTCTATCTTGTCATTCCTTGCCAATATCACTGATAACTCGTTTATTGCGACCTTAGGGCCATTAGTTGCCTTTATTGCGATTACCTCTTCGTTCTTAGGTCACTTCTTAGGTGCCCGTGAAAGCTTTAATGGTCTTGTTAGTAAGCAAGCCCATATGAACCCTAAACTCGTCGATAAGATTGGCACTGTTATCATGTTCTTCGCTATTTGGTATTGCTCAGTGATCAACCCAAGTATTTTAGACATGATGGATCAGCTATCAGGCCCTATCATCGCCATGATCCTTTTCATCATGCCGATGATTGCCGTTTATAAAGTACCTAGCTTACACAAATACAGAAACCGCTTAAGCACACTGTTCGTATTAACCGTTGGCTCTCTAGCCGTATTTGCGCTTATCTACAGCATGATTAAGTAATCTCATCATTGCTAGATATAGAAGCCCAGCCTGGAAACCGACTGGGCTTTTTTGTCCCTTAGATGTGAGAGTGAAGTTAGCGAGAGTAAAGTTAGTGAGAGTAAAGTTAGCGAGGGGAAAGTTGAAAGAGTAAAGTTTGGAAGTCTGGCGTAGGTTGGCTAATGCGAAGCGAAACCCAACACATCAAAGAGCTATCAGCTTTCAGCCGTTATCGTTCGGTGGAGGTGTTTGGCTCAGAGCCTCTATATGCAATAAAGTCTCGCCGGAGGCACTTCAAAGTCGCTTAATAACAGGATAAGGTTTGCAAGTCTTGCGTAGGTTGGTTAAAGCGCAGCGAAACCCAACAGTGTGGTAATTCGTCATGCACAATGAAGAGTTAAAGCTCATTAGTAAAAGACGAATTAGCGCAAGGTGAAATAAGCCGTTTTAGAGATAGCTAACCTGTTAGACTAGTAGACATTTTTAAGAACTTTTAATCATGGGTTATGAAGAGGGTCACATGGATTATGTTGGGTTTCGCTTCGCTCTACCCAACCTACCTGGAGAATGAACTGTTGTGCTTCAATGAAACCGGACACTAATTTAGGTGGTATTATTACCACTCAAACAGAGGTGTTCTATGACAAAACAACGTCGCTCTTTTTCTCAAGAGTTTAAACTTAGTTCAGCAAAATTAGTTCTTGATGATGGATACTCATTTCCAGAAGCTGCTCGTTCACTAGAAGTCGGTGAAACAGCCCTTCGACGTTGGGTTAAGCAATTACAAGAAGAGCGTGGTGGCACAACACCAAATTCTAAAGCGCTTACTCCTGAGCAGCTTAGAATTCAGGAGCTTGAAGCTAAAGTTAATCGGCTTGAAAGAGAGAAAACAATTTTAAAAAAGGCTACCGCTCTCTTAATGTCAGACGAGATAAACAATATTCGTTGATAGACCAATTAAGTGAGCATGAGTCAGTGGAAATGGTCTGTAGCGTATTGAATGTTCCGCGTTCGAGTTATTACGATTTTAAGCAGCGTGTGACATCAATTAAACTTGAAGAGGTGCAGCTTAGATCAACAATTAACGAGTTATTTTCACTCAGTCGTGGAGCTGCTGGTAGCCGCATGTTGACGGTGATGCTAAAAGACGCTGATTTAACTGCAGGCGTTTTTAAGGTACGCCGTATCATGCGTGATATGGGGTTGGTCTGTAAACAACCTGGGCCTCATTCATATAAATTAGCGACGGCGGAGCGACCAGATATTCCAAACAAACTTAATCGTGAGTTTAAAGTAAATAGCGCAAATCAAGTTTGGTGTGGGGATATCACCTATATTTGGACGGGTAAAAAATGGTCTTATTTGGCTGTTATTATCGATTTGTTTGCTCGCCGTGTGGTTGGTTGGGCGATGTCTGATAAGCCTGACACTGACTTAGTTATTAAAGCATTAGATAGGGCTTACGAACAACGAGGCAAACCATCTGGAGTGATGTTTCATTCAGATCAAGGTAGTCAGTACAACGCAAGAAGGTTTCAACAAAGACTGTGGCGTTACCAGATAGAGCAAAGTATGAGTCGCCGGGGGAATTGTTGGGACAATGCGCCAATGGAGCGTCTATTTAGAAGTTTAAAAACAGAATGGGTTCCCTCATTAGGTTATAGTAATTATCAAGAAGCTGAAAAAGACATTAGTAATTATTTGATGAATTATTATAACTGGTGCAGACCACATAGCCATAATCAAATGGTTGCCCCTGCTATAGCAGAAGAAAAACTTAATTCACTGTCCGGAATTAGTTGACCACAACAAACAGGGTGAGCTTATTATGACTCTGTACTAAACAACCCCACAGTTCAACTTTACCCTTGATAACTTGCAACTCGCTAACTCGTTGGGTTTCGCTGTGCTCTACCCAACCTACCTCAAGAAAGAATAGGGCACGTTGTATGGATAGCTCTAAACGCAAAAAAGCCCGACTCTTTCGAATCGGGCTTTCTCTTATTTGGAGCCTGGCGATGACCTACTTTCACATAGCAGCTGCTACACTATCATCGGCGCTGTTTCGTTTCACTACTGAGTTCGGCATGGGGTCA